>JAZSIV010000135.1:0-2185 GCA_045533995.1 Eubacteriales bacterium | reverse complement strand
CTTCATAGCCCATTCTGTGTCCTTTTTTCGCCTTCCCTCTCGACGTGATCCTAAAAAGCCCCTGTATCTGCGGATGTTTGATATCGTCGTATTCTCGCGCAGGTCAAGTATCCCGAAAATTCCCGTCGCACGTCTTTCCTCTGTCAGAAGCGCAAAGCCGTTTTTTATCGATTCGCGTGCATTTCGGTTTTTGACCTCTTTTCCGTCAAGAAATATCTTTCCATCCTATCAGGCTGCATTACCCCTAGTCCTTCCTAACACCTCGGTACGTCCCGCTCCCGCAAGTCCCGCAAAGCCAACTATTTCTCCGCGTCTGACGTTAAAGCTGACGTTTTTTACAAGATTATGCTTTGACGAAAGCCCTTTGACCTCAAGCACGATCTCGCCCGGCTTGTTTGTCTTATCGGGAAACCTGTTTGTAAGCTCTCGACCTACCATCAGCTTTATAATTCGGTCCATTGTGAATTTGTCGGCAGGCTCGGTAATAACATGCTTACCGTCTCTCATTACGGTGATATCGTCAGATATACGAAGTATTTCTTCCATTTTGTGAGAAATATAAACTATACCGCACCCGCGCTTCTTAAGCATATCTATTATCTTAAAGAGATGCTCTACCTCTTGCTCGGTAAGCGACGATGTCGGCTCGTCAAGAACGATGACCTTTGAATGATATGAGACCGCCTTGGCTATCTCAACCATCTGTCTGTCAGCGACCGACATTCTGCTCATCACCATTTTAGGATCGGCATTTATACCAAGCTCGAGGAATATCTTTTTTGTCTCGCGATACATCTTTCGCTCGGAAGTAATAAATCCCGCATTTGTCGGGTATCTGCCAAGCCAGATATTGTCCATTACGTTACGCTTGAGTGCCTGATTCAATTCCTGATGCACCATTGCAACGCCATGCTCAAGCGCATCCTTGGGGTTTTTGAAGGATACCTCTTTTCCCTCAAGAAATATTCTCCCCGCATCCTTTGAGTATATTCCGAAAAGACATTTCATAAGGGTCGACTTGCCCGCACCGTTTTCACCCATCAGCGCATGCACGCTTCCCCGTCTTACTGTCAACGAAACGTCATCGAGCGCCTTTACTCCCGGAAAGTTCTTGGAAATATTTTTCATTTCAAGCAGTATCTCATCTGTCATTTAACGCTCTCCTCCGATATCCTCTTGTGTCAGCCAAGAAATTTTGAATACGATATTCTTATTTTAGAAACGTTGTCGTCAACGTCATATTCGTTTGTCCCGTCCATAATATTCTTTTCGGGGTCAAGTCCGTTTTTTGCCATAAGACAGAGTGCGTCCGCCATTCCCTCGGCATCCTGCTTTATCGTTCCTGCCATTTTTTTGTTTTTAATAAGCTCCTGTGCCGCCTCGGTCGCGTCCACCCCGAATACGGGAATTGCCTTATCACCGCCCGTGTTATATCCTACAGAGTTGAGAGCCGTAATAGCTCCCTGCGCCATTCCGTCGTTATTGCAGATAACGAGCTCTACCATATTTTTATTGTTTTCGTTATATGAGGTGAGCGCCGTATTCATATACTCGTTTGCTGCCGCTGCCGACCACTGTCCGTTTCGGTCAACAAGATACTTGTTGGGATTGCTCGCATCATAAAAGGAAAGCTTATTTTTTCCTGCCGCAGCAAGTATCTTGTCCGCTTCCTCAACGCTGTACTGCGTTCTGTATATAGCCTCGTTATTTCCCTCTTCACCCTTGAACATTATATAGGATATCTTTCCGTCGCCGTTAAGGTCGACCTTGCTGAAATTATCAACGAGATACTCACCTATCATCTCGCCCTGAAGAATACCCGCTTCCTCGGCGCGAGTTCCGACAAAGGCACATTTGTCATAACTCTTTATTACGTTGTCGCTCACCTCTCTGTTAAAGAAAATGACGGGAATCCCCCTCTCCTTGGCAAGATTTACGATTCCGTTTGCGGCATCGTCAGAGCCTGTGTTTACTATATTCACGAGAATGACCTTCGCGCCCTTCGTTATGGCAGTCTGTATCTGCTCGGTCTGGGTCGTCTGATTTGCGTTGCCGTCATAATCCTGATATGAAATTCCCGCATCGGAAAGCTTTTTGACAAGAGCGCTTCTTACACCCGAGATATATGTGTCGCTGTATGTGTAGTAAAATACGTGAACGTCCGCATCCCCTCGCCCCGCACAGG
>JAZSIV010000052.1:0-3652 GCA_045533995.1 Eubacteriales bacterium | reverse complement strand
TCCCAGTGTCCCGAGATCTTATAAAGGTCGGACTTCGCCATAAGGGGCGTCTTTGTAAGGAGATATCCTCTTCTCTGCTCCTCGTCCTCAACGAAACGCTGAAGTGTCTGAATAACTCTTGCACCCTTGGGAAGAAGAATGGGAAGTCCCTGACCGATCGTATCAACAGTTGTGAAATAATCAAGGTCGCGTCCAAGCTTGTTGTGATCGCGCTTCTTTGCTTCTTCAACAGCGGCAAGATAAGCATTCATCTCGTCCTTTGCGGGATAAGCCACACCGTAAACTCTCTGGAGCATCTTGTTCTTCTGATCGCCCTTCCAATAAGCTCCGGTGCACTGTGTGAGCTTGAAGGCCTTAACAGCACCCGTTGAGAAAAGGTGAGGTCCTGCACAAAGGTCTACAAATTCACCCTGACGGTAGAAGCTGATAACTGCATCGGCAGAAAGCTCCTCTATAAGCTGAACCTTATAGGGCTAGTCCATTTCCTGCATAAGCTTGATCGCTTCCTCGCGGGGCAGCTCGAATCTTTCTATCTTAAGGTTTTCCTTAACGATCTTCTTCATTTCAGCCTCGAGCTCCTTGAGTACATCCGTACCAAAGGGAACTTCGCTGTCAAAGTCATAGTAAAATCCGTTATCTATTGCGGGGCCTATCGTAAGCTTTGTCGCGGGGTAAAGTCTCTTAACCGCCTGTGCAAGAATGTGCGATGCGGTATGACGGAACACGTGTTTACCGTCAGCATCCTCAAAAGTAAGAAGCTCTACAGCACAGTCCTTATCAAGCTCTTTTGTGAGTGCGCACACCTCTCCGTTAACGCGCGCCGCTATAACCGCACGGCTGATAAGTCCCGCCTCCGCAGCAACGTCGTAAACAGTTTTTGCGCCATCAATCACAATCTCGTTTTCACCTATTTTGATATTCATATTTACCTCCATGCCTTTCGGCAAATTTTATTCTTATATTTTCAAAAAAATCCCCGAGCAGACTTATTTCATATCTGCTCGGGGTGCGAAAAACATTTTTCACACGGTTCCACCCGTGACTTTAACTTTTTTATTCCACTGTAAAAAGCACGCGGTGGTACTCTGACGGGCTCGTATGAGAATGTCACAGCAAGGATATGTCCTTCATTCTCTCTCTGAAATACAGCTTCCGCCGAGCGTGTCCTCGGCTCACGGCAAAACACTGCCGCATATTATTTTCTCTTATTTCTATTGTACTCTGAATTGGGATTAACGATCTCACGCCAATCAAGATCTCCTCTGTCAAGCGCGGTTACGATAACCTCTGCAGTTGCAATATTGGTCGCAACGGGAATGTTATATAAGTCGCACATACGCAAAAGCTCGTTCCCGACGGAGTCCGTGGTTTCGCCTCTTGTATCTCTGAAGAACAAAAGAACATCGACCTCATTATAAGCTATACGCGAGACCATCTGCTCTTCTCCTCCCTGATCTCCCGACATAAGCTTTTCTATATTCAATCCGGTAGCCTCGGATATATATTTGGCAGTAGTTGCTGTTGCAAACAGATTATGCTTACTTAGTATTCCGCAATATGCAATACAGAATTGGGTCATAAGCTCTTTTTTCATGTCATGTGCAATTATTGCTATTTCCATTTAAGTACCTCCATAAATTGGTTGCAAACTCGTATGAGTTGTGTCTATTATATCACTAAATTACAGGTGTTGTCAAGAATTTTATTATATTTTATGTTTTTGAGAAAAAAATGGATACATCTATTGTTTTTTAGTAAATTATAGTTTATAATATATTCAAATATATTAAAGGATCGGAGAAAAAAAGATATGGTTAAAGAAACTATTGAAAAAGTTGCACTTACAGACCCCGAGGTCGCTGCCGCAATATCCGCAGAGCTTGAGCGTCAGAGAGACGGACTTGAGCTTATCGCATCTGAAAACGTTGTTTCGGAAGCGGTAATGTGTGCTATGGGCTCTGTACTTACAAATAAATATGCCGAGGGATATCCCGGAAAGCGTTACTACGGCGGTTGCTCTTGTGTTGACGTTGCCGAAAACATCGCTATTGAGCGTGCAAAAGAGCTTTTCGGAGCAAAATATGCAAACGTTCAGCCTCACAGCGGTGCGCAGGCAAACACGGCGGTATATTTTGCGCTTATAAATCCTGGTGACACCGTTATGGGAATGAGCCTTGCTCACGGAGGTCACCTTACTCACGGAAGCCCCGTAAACATTTCGGGCATGTATTACAATTTTGTTTCATACGGCCTTGACGATACTACTGAAATGATAAATTACGACGAGGTTGAAAGACTTGCAAAGGAGCATAAGCCTAAGCTTATAGTTGCCGGTGCATCTGCATATCCAAGAATCATAGATTTTGAAAGAATAGCAAACATTGCACACTCTGTCGGTGCATATTTTATGGTAGATATGGCTCATATAGCAGGTCTTGTACCCGCAGGCGAGCATCCCTCTCCCGTTCCCTATGCAGACGTTGTTACAACTACCACGCACAAAACACTTCGCGGTCCTCGCGGAGGAATGATACTCACAAACGACGAGGAGCTCGCAAAGAAATTCAATAAGGCTATATTCCCCGGAATCCAAGGCGGTCCTCTTATGCACGTTATCGCGGCTAAGGCGGTTTCGTTCGGCGAAGCACTTAAGCCTGAATTCAAGGAATATCAGCACCGCGTGGTTGAGAATGCCCGCGTTCTTGCAAAGGCTCTTCTTGATGAAGGATTTGATCTTGTATCGGGCGGCACCGATAACCATCTTATGCTCGTCGATCTTCGTCCTATGAAGATAACGGGAAAAGAATTTGAAGCTCGTCTTGATGCAGTTCACATGACAGTTAATAAAAACGCTATCCCCAACGACCCCGAAAAGCCTTTCGTAACCTCGGGTGTAAGAGTAGGAACTCCCGCAGTAACTTCAAGAGGTCTCGGCGTCGAGGATATGAAGACGATAGCTCACCTTTTCAAGCTCACAGCAACCGACTTTGAAAACAGTGCTGACTATATAAGAGCAGAAGTAGATAAGATCTGCAAAAAATACCCCTTATACTGATATAAAAGTAATGAACACTTGGAGGTAAATATGGCAAACGTTTCTGTGAATTTCAATAAAGAGATTGGAAAAATAAAAGTAATGCACGCCGTTAACAACGGTCCGCTCGTAACGAGCAGAGCCACTCGCGGCAATTTTGAAGAATACAAGGCACTGAAGATTCCTTATGCGAGAAACCACGACGCATCGTTTTTCGCGATATACGGTATCAACCACACAGTTGACGTAGACTTTATCTTCCCCAATTTTGATGCCGACGTAAACGACCCCGCATCCTACGATTTCACTTGTACCGACAAGTATGTGAAGGATACACTTGACGCGGGAACAGAAATGTTCTACCGTCTCGGATCAAAGATAGAGCACGAAATAAAGCACTACAACACCCTTCCCCCGAAGGACTTCAAAAAGTGGGCAGAGATCTGTGAGCATATCATTATGCACTACAACGAAGGCTGGGCTGACGGCTTTGAGTACGGTCTTAAATACTGGGAAATATGGAACGAGCCCGACCTCAAATCAGGTGACTGTTGGGGCGGCACACCCGAAGAATTCCACGATTTCTTTGAGATTGCCGCAAAGTATCTCAAGGGACGC
>JAZSIV010000125.1:0-16336 GCA_045533995.1 Eubacteriales bacterium | reverse complement strand
GGTCATTTGCAACAATACCTTTGAATTTAACAGTCTTTCCATTATATGCATTCATATTTTCGGACAGATCCCGATACCAAAGCGCATAATCCTCATCCGCAATTTCGATAACAGGCGCATTGATATCAAAAGGAAGCGGATCCTCAATATCGTCATACTCTATGTGCCCATCGGGATAATCGTAAACAATACTTGCGCGTCTCGATATTCCTCTTACTATCTTGTGCACCTCTTGCTTGTCTATATCGTCGGGTGTGCGGTTGAGAACGACCATCTCGCTGTCCTGGATCTTATCATAAACGAGCTGACGCATATTTGCATTGTAGCTAATAAATGTTTTGGCATCGCAAACGGTAACGTTCTGATAAATCGCCCAATCGGAAAGCATCGCCTCGTAAAACTTTTGCAAGGGCCACATTCCGTTATACTCAACAATAATTCTGTCAAGCTTTTTACCGCGTACCATTTCTGAAAGATTTTCGCGTGTAAGCTGTGAGACGTCATCAATGATCTTGAGCGTTACGTTCTGCCCCCAGAACCTTGTCGGGTCAAGCTCTACCTCACCCTCCTCGCACATAAGCACAAGAGTTTTTTCTCCTGTATTAAAACGCTTGTCACAAAGAGATTCCTGAATAAGAGTAGTTTTACCTCCCTCAAGAAAGCCTGTAAACAAATAAACCGGTATCTTCATTTTCAGTCCCCCGAATCAGTCAAGATCAAAAAGCTCTGCTATCATAGCTTCATTAAGCTTTGAACCGATAACGCAGATCTTTCCTATAACTGCTGACGAGCCATTACGTATATCGGGCTCTCCGGGAACGTAATCAAAGTGTATCCAGCTTGTATCAGTAGAGGCAACTATTCCCTTTGCGCGCAATACAATTCCATACTTATCGCTATCGGACAGCGCGGAAAGGATCTCCTCCATTTTTTCCTTGGAGTATGCCTTTACCGTCTCTCTTCCCCAGCTTGTAAATACTTCGTCTGCGTGGTGATGATGGTGATGATGATGATGCTCGTGGTCGTGACAGTGGCATTCCTCGTCGTGATCGTGATGATGGTGCTCGTGCTCGTGACAATGGCACTCCTCATCGTGCTCGTGATGGTGGTGATGGTGCTCGTGCTCGTGACAGTGGCACTCCTCGTCGTGTTCGTGATGGTGGTGATGCTCGTGTTTAAGCATTTCGTGAAGCTCGTCCTCAATAGAATTCTTGCCTTCCATTGCCTCAAGCATTTCCTTTGCGCAAAGCTCATTCCACGGAGTCGTTATCATCATCGCCTTTTCGTTGTGCGAGCGTACATGCGCGACCGCATCCGAAAGCTTTTCTTCACTTATTTTATCGGTATGGCTGAAAATAATACAGCTTGCGTGCTCTATCTGATCATTGAAAAATTCGCCAAAATTTTTCATATACATTTTGCATTTGCCTGCATCAACAACTACGGTGTGACAGTTGAGCTTTGCATCAAGACCCGAAACAGACGAAACAGCCTTCATAACGTCGCTGAGTTTGCCGACACCCGATGGCTCGATCAAAACTCTGTCGGGAGAGTATTCGGCTATCACCTTACGAAGAGCCTCGCCAAAATCGCCAACAAGCGAACAACAGATACAACCCGAATTCATCTCGGTTATATTTATTCCCGACTCCTTGAGAAATCCTCCGTCAATTCCTATATCACCAAATTCATTTTCGATAAGCACAAGCTTCTCTCCCTCATAAGCCTCTTTTATAAGCTTATTGATAAGAGTTGTCTTGCCCGCGCCCAAAAATCCCGAAATTATGTCTATCTTTGTCATTTTTTACACCTTCTCGTAAAATTTTATTACCATAAAATTATATCACTTAAATAGATAAAGGTCAACAAAAACACAAAAATTTAATATTTTCAAAGCATTTCGGAACGAAGAAATTCGAATATCTTTTTCTCCTCGCGAGAGACCTTGACCTGTGTAAGTCCAAGATTTGATGCAGTTTGTTGCTGTGTCATATCACGGTAAAACCTGAGCAGTACTATTTTTTGCCACATTTCGGGCATCTTAGCTACTGCCTGTCCAAGAGCTATCCTATCACACAGACGCTCCATATCACTTGACGCTTCTTCATCGGGTATCGTATTTTCGAGTGTAACCCCCTCTTCGCCAAACACATTGTCCGAAAGTGAGACTACGGGAGAAATGGCATCTATTGCGGCGGAAGCCTCCTCGGCGGATACCGAGCAAAGTCTTGCAAGCTCTTCGACCCTTGCCTCTCTGCCCTCCTCGGCAAGTATCCTATTTCGCTCGTTCATAAGAGTAGCACCAAGCTTTTTATAATATCTGCCCACCTTTATCGGTCCTTCGTCCCTCAGATGCCTGCGTATCTCACCGAATATCAACGGCACAGCATAGGTTGAAAAGGATGTTCCCATATTAAGATCAAAGCTCCGTATTGCTTTTAACATTCCTATCGTGCCTATCTGCATTAAGTCCTCAAACTCGACCCCTCTGTCGCGAAATCTGAGGGCAATACTACGCACAAGTCCTCGGTTGGCTTCTATAAGCTTTTCAGTTGCCGACATAGCACTGCATTCATCATCTGATTGAGCAATAGCTATAAGCTCGTGATTTTTTTCGTATTCACGCTTGCTTTGCTCGGTCTGCATATTTGCCTCCTTGTTACCTTTCGGATATCTGCTTTATAAGAGATACGGTCGTTCCCCGTCCAAGCTTTGACGTCACACGAACCTTGTCACAAAAGCTTTCCATAACTGTAAAGCCCATACCGCTGCGCTCGTTTTCGGCATCGGTCGTAAATAGCGGCTGTCTTGCAAGCTTAACGTCCTCTATTCCGCATCCGCGGTCGCGAATATCAATTTTAACGACCTTGTTTTCACAGATCTTTACCGTTATGTAAATTATCCCAATAGTATCGCGGTAGCCGTGAACTATGCAATTCGTAACCGCCTCTGACACCGCGCATTTTATATCGGCTATCTCGGTCGCAGTGGGATCAAGCTGTGCGCAAAATGCCGCGCATACCATTCTCGCCACGCCCTCGTTGACAGAAAGCGAGGGCAGTTTTATCTTCATCTCGTTTAATACCCTTTTAGGATCTGTCTTTACAGAATTCTCTTTCATTTCTGATCCTCCTTGTCGCCGTTTTTAATTTTAATTATTCTTCCAAGGCCCGCAAGTTCAAATATTTTTAGAACACGTTGGCTCGGATTTGCAATACTGAATTCCCCGCCGATCTTTTGCATTAGCGCATATCTGCCCATAATCAGACCAAGTCCCGAGCTGTCCATAAACTCTATTCTTGAAAGATCCATTACCATAGACCTCGGGCGGTATTCATAGATCTTTGCATCTATCGACGAGCGCACCGAAACCGCGCTGTGATGGTCGATCTCGCCGTTAAGAACCACAAGAAGCTGTCCGTCCTTGTAGTCACTTTCGAAATTACAGCTTTTCTTAATTATCATTTTTAACCTCCTTGCCTATCGCCGCAAATACAGATAATATGCTTGTCCACATTTTAGCATAACAAGAATAAAAAAAATGTCAGTTATAGACGAGATGAAAATATTTTTTAATACAAAATAAAGAAGCGACACGAATCTCGTATCGCTTCATAAATTTAGCTTTCAAGCTGTTTACCGAGGAATCCCGCAGCGGTAAGCACAAGCTTTGATTCAAGCTCTCCGCCAACCATCTCTCGTATCCTTTCGCCGTCACTCTCGGCAAGAGATGCAACACAGCCCACAACGTCGCCCTCGCTAATTATCGGCATCGCACAGCTTACAAAATGGTTAGTACTAACGTTTATAACAGGCATCTTTTCAGCGCCCTCTCTCCAAACGTACATTCCTCTTGACTCGATTATATCCTCAAGCTCTTCTGACAAATGCTTGTCATTATACTCCTTCTTTGAAACACCCGCACAAGCAATTACCGCATCTCTGTCGCTTATTATGACAGACATGTTGCAGGTCTTGTGAAGCGTATCGGCATACTGCGAGGCAAAAGCGGCAAGCTCACCTATCGGCGAATATTTCTTGAATATGACCTCGCCTTCTCTGTCGGTGTATATTTCAAGCGGGTCGCCCTCGCGTATGCGCATAGTTCTTCTTATCTCTTTCGGAATGACTACTCTGCCGAGGTCGTCTATTCTTCTAACTATTCCTGTGGCTTTCATTTATATATAATTCTCCTTTTTACAAATACAATTGTAGGGGCGACCATCGGTCATCCGTTCAGGTTTTTGATTTTTGCGGACGAGCAATGCTCTCACCTACATAAAACTTCAACCGTAAAGTTAGTATTTGTACTTTGTGGGAATTTATACTGATGAGTTTTGCTTTTTAACAAGAATCTTAAAAGCAAAACCACAAAATCGCATTACTTTTTATTAAAAAAATTAAAAAACACATTAAAAAAACGCAAAAATCTCTTAAAAAGTCTTGACAATCGGTTATAGAAAACATATAATTTAGTTGTATAGTATTCTAAACTATATAAAGCACTTACAAAGGAGAAGCAAAATGAAAAAAATAAGCTCAATTATAGCACTTGCATTAGTTATTACTATCGGTGGTGTTTTTGCTGCATGGCATTACTCAACCGGTACCATCGATTTTTTGTCAGCCGGACCCGGTCTTCAGATGACTTCGGTAGAAGTCCACTCCGACACGGCAGAAGGTGTAATTGACCAAATATCGGCACATACTTTTTCTTTTAGAGTTGATGATAAGCATGATTATTTAACTAATGACGGCGACGACGGAACAGTGCCAACAGACGCAGATAAATACGTTGCAATATTAACTGCTACAGGTTCTTGGCAAATTCAGTTCACTCCTAACGAACATGCAAGCATTGATGTTCAAAACGGTGTTCCGCTGTTGGTTACAGTAACTGTTGAAGGCAATAGTCAATATGATGGAAAAGTTCTTTTAACTGAAAAAACCGGTGCAAACTCTTTTGTTATTGACGAAACATTAGGTGTTATTACAATTAATTCAGACGATATTTTAGATTGTCTTGAATTTGTTGATGGCGTTGTATTAGACACCCCTGAAAAGAACACTGCATTTGCAAATGTTCTTGCTAATTACGTTATTAGAATAACTGTTACCAGACAATAATAATATTTCAGTTTGCATAAGGGGATAATTTTATCCCCTTATGGCATTTTTATGGGGGTTACTGTAATGAAAAGCGCTGAACTTTTCATATTCTTAGTATGTTTGATTGTTTTTGTTTTATTGGTTGCCTTTTTCAGCGTACTTATAACGATCGTAGGCAAACAGCAACTAAAACTTATAAGAAGTGGATATGAAGACGAAAGAATAAAAAAAGAAACTACAATTAAGAAAGGTTCTAAATGGTGGAACGTTATCGAAAAGGTTCTATCATCCCTTTTGTGTTGCTTTTTATTAGTTGCTTTGGTCAGCAGTATCATAGCAGGCTATACGGGAAATAACCGTGTAGCAAAAGGTATACCCGCTATAAAGGTTGTTTCAAGTACATCTATGGCGGACAAGTACGAGAAAAACGAATACTTGTTTGAAAACGATCTGAATGACCAACTTCAGATTTTAGACCTTATTGTTTTACACGAATTACCCAAAGAGGAAGATATTAAGCTTTACGATATTATCGTTTACGAAACAGCAACGGGCTTTTTGGTCATTCACCGTGTAATAGGAATTGAAGAGCCTAATGAAAGACATCCCGATGAAAGGTGGTTTCAACTTAAAGGAGATGCGGCTGAAGCACCTGACAGATTTCCCGTCAGATATTCTCAAATGAGAAGCATATATAAGGGAGAACGCATTCCAAACATTGGTAGTTTTGTTTTCTTTATGCAATCACCCGCGGGAAGCATTTGTTTTATTTTAGCTGTATTTGCATTTATCGTTATGCCGTTTATTGATGCCAAGTTTCAAAAGGAAGAACTTAAAAGAGTTCTTGTTATGATCGAATCGGGAGAAATTGACGTTAACGAGTTAAAAAACGAAACAAAAAAAGCTGTTGAAAAAGAAAACAAAAAGTCACTTGAAAAAGATGCAAGAAAGCGAGGGGAAAATGAAAAGAGTTAGTTATTTTTTCGTTTCTTTAACGCTTTGTATGTTGAGTATATTCACATTTGCTTTTAACGGTGTTAGTGCCAAATGGTTTTACGGTGCTACCGGTCCAATTCAGAGTATTTCTATTCAATATAAGCTAGAAGACTTTTATTGGGAAGGCTCCGGGCTTCTGCCTGATAACGAAGCCAACCAATATGGTGAAAACCATATTGCACTTTTGCAAAAAATTATTGATGACATAAGTTATGGACTCAACACTACAGAAAAACCTATTTTGCATAACTACCTTGAACAAGTAGGTGATATCGTTTATTGTGAACAGCAAGTTGAGGGCGGAAATCTAAAACATCTTATGCTTGACGGCACAGGTGCTTATGCTCTGCTGTTCCAAGTGGAATATATAAGCGCAACGGAGTATCACGTATATACTTATTCACAAGAAGACGCAACCGACAATACTATCGGCACAAGAATTGAAGTTTATCAAACCATAGTTGCCCAAACAAACGGCAAATGGGACGGTGTTAAAACGAGAATAGGCAGTGCGACAGTAACAGATCCGTACGTTAAAAAGGTTCCTAGGGCAATAAGCTCCGTCACCTGGCTTGAAAAGACCACTTAAATACATAACTTCACTCTATAGACGCACTGTAAGAATAAATTAATTAAAAACAAATATCCCCCCGTATATGATTATGCAGCCCAAAAGTTAGACACTTTTGAAGGTACATATCAATATGGGGGGATTTGTTCGGGTATTACCCTAATGATAACACTTGGGCACAAGTACGTCTTATTTAACATAAAAATCTTTGCGACTCATTGCGAGCACCAACCCATACATAAAATTTCAAACGGTAAAGATAGTGCTCATAATTCATCATAAAATTTTATAATTTGATCTGTTTCGGGAAAGCTTCCTTTCTCATAATCCTCCACATTTTATCAATATACGCCAGCGTATAAAAATTCTCGTAATAATGATAGTAGAAGGCTCCCTTTTTTGTCATAACGTATATCCCGTTTTCCTTTTTCACAAAGCCCAGAAGTCTTGCAATTGCTATCTCAAATCCGTATACCGATTCAAGACGCACACCAAAAAATTTTTCAAAATCCTTTGGGTCTACCTTTGTGCTGTATGCCGTCCAGAAGAGATAATATATCATTCGTTGACGGCGGGTGAAGCGTATAGTCAATGAGCTCGGCAGCTTGCCGCAGGATATCCTTTTGCAATATTCATCCACAGAAAAGGTATTTATCTTGAACTGATCGCGCAAAAGCGTTGTTGCCGAGCAACCAAATCCGAGAAAATTCTCGCGCGTCATAGAAGAATATCCCGCATGCTTCTCACTTGAGAAAGTCCATATTGATGACCTCGAATATCCCTTTTCCTCGCAGTATTCGGTGATCTTATCAAGCAGTGCTCTCTTTTGTCCTTTGGGCATAGCTTCAACCTTACTTGACGTAAAGGTAAAATCAATAAATGGGTATATTGCTATATGATTTGCTCCGCTACAGAAGGCAGTATCAATATCATTTTTCAGATTCTCAAAGCTTTGATTTGGAAGAGCAAAGATAAAATCCATTGATACAGTTTCAAAGCTGACCGCGTCAAGTGCTTGCTTCATTTTAGAAGCATCTACTGCACTTCTGCCGAGAATATCCTGATATTTTTTATTAAAGGACTGAATTCCTATGCTGAGCTTGGTTACCCCCGCACTCCTAAGTTTTCGCAGCACCTCGACGGTAACGTTATCGGGATGAAGCTCTACACCTATTCCCTCGGTTATATCGAAATACTCGCCCGCCGCGTTGATTATATCCTTTATCCTATCGATTGCGAGAACGGGTGTTCCGCCGCCGAAATAGAGACTTGTCACCCTTTTTTTACCCTCTGTCTGCGAACCGACCATACGTATCTCCTCAATGAGAGAATCTACGTATCTGTCGCATTTCTCTTTTGAATATACGACCTTGCAGTAAGGACAAAAGGAACATATCTTCTTGCAAAAAGGTATATGTATATAGAGCCCGAGATTCTCACATTCCGAGTACGGCAATATCTCGTCATATTCGTTTTTGAAAGTAAACGGACGAACTGAACGTGTAAGCCACATTCTTGTTAAGTTTGTTATTATACTCATAAAATCAGATATACCTTAAATACGTTTTAAGCATCTCAAAAATTATTTTTATATTTCCCCTAAATAACAGCGTATATTCGGCAACGAAAAAGTATCCGCACTGCTCACATAGTCCCTCGACATCAATACATCTGCCGCAGGTGCTTATCTTTCCGTTCTCAATTACAACACATTGGTGACAAGGTGTGGGAAAGCTGTTTTCTATAAGATAAGGAAATGCGCTCTTCAAATTGAATACCGGTGCGCCCTCTTTCATCATCTCGCAGATATCTTCACAGCATGCCGCCTTTTCCTCTTTTGTTAGAAAGAGCTCCTTTGTATCGGGATAGGGAGTGTGAAAATTAAATGAAACGGCACGGATATTTTTCGTATCTCTTGCCACCCTGCAAACGTCACGCACAGCACCCTTGTTGATCTGGTTTATAGCCATATACAGACAGATATTATCCGAGGTCGCATCCTCAATATTTTTGATTATAGTATCATAGGTGTCACCGCGAATAATATTATGCCTTTCCCTGTCGCCGTCAAGGCTGAGAAGTATAAGATCCGCCTCAGGCAGATCTATTGGGAACGTTCCGTTCGTAACAACGTTTACGATAAGAAAGCCCATTTTCTTAGCTTCGATGACAAGATCCCGCAGCGTTTTTTCACCGTCGCGCCATAAAAACGTCTCACCGCCGCAAAAGAAAAGTATGCGCACGCCCATATCGTAAAGCTGACTCATTTCGCCCTTTATCTGCTCGTATGGATGGACGACCGCCGTAATATTATTTACCGAGCAGTGCTTGCATTTGAGGTTACATCTGTCGGTCAGAATTACAGTGCCGAGAATGGGATCTTTTTTGCGAAATAATATAGTCTTTATTCCAAATCCCGCAAAATGAAAAAAGGATGATAGTTTCATGTTTATTACCTGTGTAAAATCTTAAATATCAAAAAGCTTTATTATCTTTATTGCGCTTCCGTCGGGATATTCCCTGACCTCACCAAGCGCATAAAAGCTTCCGTCAGCCGAGCAGATCCTAAGCCTTTGACCGAGCTCATATTGACTCTTTATCTTTTTCTGATATATCTCACAGCCATTTCTGCTGAGCTTTTCATAAAATTCGGGCAAGCAAACCGCGGGCAAAGACTCAAACAGGCTTTCAACGGGTACAAGCAGTGCCTCTCGTTCCTCTATATTCATAGCCTCAAGCTCTTCAATGCTGACCGAACTTTCGATATAAAATCCGCCTGCCATCGTGCGCTCAAGCTCTGCCATCACTCCGCCGCAAGAAAGCTTTTTGCCAATGTCGGCACAGAGAGTTCTTATATACGTTCCCGATGAACATTCGACGTCAAGCTGATAATCGGATCTCATCTCGGTTTCTTTGCAATCAAGAGAGAAAATTTCAATTTCTCTTGCTTCACGCTCAACCATTTCTCCCTGTCTTGCAAGATCACAAAGCTTTTTGCCACCGACCTTCAACGCGCTATACATAGGGGGTATCTGCTTTATCTTGCCAACAAACGAACTCACAGCCGCTTTGACATCATCGCTTTCGGGCATATCATCGCTCTGCGAAATTATTTCTCCCGTAACGTCTTCGGTATCGGTAACAAGTCCGAGCCTGAGTAGCGCACGGTAGCCCTTTCGGTCACTGACGAGATATTCCGCCGCCTTTGCGGCACGTCCGACAAGCACAACAAGAACTCCCGTTGCCAAAGGATCAAGCGTTCCCGTATGTCCTACGCGCCGAGTATTAAAAAGTCTGCGTACCTTGTTCACTATATCGTGAGAGGTTACGCCCTTATGTTTGTTGACAACAAGAACTCCGCTTGGTTCTTTTTGCATATTTTACCTCTTAATTATTTTATTATTATTTCTTCAAGCAAACGCTTGGGAACATGATGAACGTTATTTTCATCTCTGTAATAATCGGTATTTTTATTCTTTGAATCCTCGAGAACGACCTCCTCATCGGGAACACCGATAGCCACGATAAGCTTAGGACAGATATTTTCAGGCAATCCGAGTGTCGCCTTTATCTCACTTTCCTGTGCAGAACCGATAATACAGCCGCCGTATCCCGTCTCTGCCGCCGCCATCATAATAGTCTGAGCGCAGATACCGACATCATAAAGGAAAATAGGCTTGAAGTCGCAGACCGAGTTGTCGTGACAGATAACAATATATGCCGACGGCGCGTGACCTTTTGGTGGAAGCTCGATTCCAAGCTTCGTCGCCCATCTTGTGATAGCAAGAAGTGAAGCACATTCTTCCTTTTCATAAACAAGTCTGTATTTGAGGGTCTGCATATTCATTGCCGCAGAGGTTAATCTTGCGGCATCAACGAAATCAAGAAGCTCCTCTCGCGATATTTTCATATCAGACTTGAAAGAACGGTAGCTTCTCGATTTTTTTACAAGATCCTTAAGCATTTTCGATCTCCTCTCTTTTGTCAAAACGCACCCACGCGGAACAGATATTCATACCCTTGTCCGAAAAATTCTTTTCGTATTCGGTCATTACGTTGCCTTCTGCATATTCGGAACGGTGAAGATCTCTCGTCTGCATAAGGAAGGTAAGTCCTGCCGCCTCAAACTCCTCAAGACTGAAGTCAAAAAGTCCGACGTTATCGGTCTTAAGCTTAAGAACTCCTCCCTCTTTAAGAAGCTTGCGGTATATTTCAAGAAAGCCCCTATATGTAAGACGTCTTTTTGTATGTCCCTTTTTGGGCCACGGGTCGCTGAAATTCAGATATATACAGTCAACCGAATGAGGGGGCAACAATTCACAAAGCGATGCCGCATCTCCGATATAAAATCTTACGTTGTCGCTTTTTCTTTCGTCAGCTGCAGCCTTTGCCTTTTCAAGCGCTATGCAGCAAACGTCCCTTACCTTTTCAACCGCAAGAAAATTGACGTCGGAATACTTCTCAGCCATTCCGCGCACAAAATTACCCTTGCCGCAGCCTATCTCAACGTGAACGGGAAAATCATTTGGAAAAAGCTCAGAAAAGCTTTCTATCTTCTCGCCTACAAGATATTCGGAACAAGCCTCTATTCTTTTTTCTCCGTTTTTCTTTTTTCTCATTCTCATAGTATACATTTCCTATCTGTTTTATTGACAATTTTTTTACTTTATGCTAATATAAAATTAATATAACCGACATGGAGGTATCAATTTATGAACTTAACAAATCGCGAACTTCGGTCAAGAGCAAGAGACACTCTCGGCAACAAGATATTCGGATCAAAATGGATAATGGCTCTCGGCGTTACTTTCGTTCTAACACTTATTATGAACCTGCCTAATATAAGCTTTGAAAAATCATTTGCTATAGATACACATACAACTTTCACTTATAGCTTTTCGTTAAGCCTTGGAACGATCTTTTTATCTGGCCCCGTATTGTTTGGTCTGCATAAAACCTTTCTCTTAGCGGCAAGAAGAAAAAAAGATATGTCTTTTGATACCGCATTTAACGGATTCAAGCAGTACAGAAGAACCTTTTTACTTGGGTTCCTACAAAATCTATTTGTTACTCTCTGGAGCTTACTTTTCATAATTCCAGGCATAGTAAAAACCTACTCTTACAGTATGTCTTACTACATAATGTTAGACAATCCCGACTATACTTGGAAAGAATGTTTGAACGAAAGCCAAAAGATGATGGACGGTCAGAAATGGAAGCTCTTTTGCCTTGATCTAAGTTTTATCGGTTGGTATATCGTTGGCGGTCTGGCACTTGGCATCGGTATTCTTTGGGTTGAACCATATCAATATGCGGCACGCGCAGAGTTCTATAATGCCCTCAAGGGTGATATTACTCCCCCTGAGGAAGATTACGACGATATCGAAATTCCCGAAGAGCCTATCAATTTATAAATAATTTCAAATGCAGTTGCGCAAACGCGCAACTGCATTTTCCTTAAACGTTAAATCTGAAAAGAACGATATCTCCGTCCTTCATTACGTAGTCCTTGCCCTCGCTTCGGTAAAGACCCGCTTCCTTTACAGCCGCCATTGTTCCAAGACGGAAAAGATCGTCATAAGCAACGACCTCTGCACGAATAAATCCACGTTCAAAATCACTGTGGATCTTTCCTGCTGCCCCCGGTGCTTTAGTTCCCCTTGTGATAGTCCAAGCACGGACCTCCTGAGGGCCTGCGGTAAGATAGCTGATAAGGCCGAGAAGTGAGTAGCTCTCCTTGATAAGTCTGTCAAGTCCGCTTTCAGCTATACCGAGATCGGAAAGAAACATCTCCTTTTCCTCGCCCTCAAGCTCGGCGATCTCCGCCTCAAGCTGTGCACAAACCGAAAGAATACGCGATCTTTCCTTTTCCGCTTGCTCCTTAAGTGCCTTATAATTTGGATTTGACAGGGGCTCCTCGGCAATTTCATCCTCTCCAACGTTAGCCACGTAAATAACGGGCTTCATTGTAAGCAAGGGAGTATCATGAAGATATGAAAGCTCGGTTTCATCAAGATCCGCCTCTCGTGCGCACTTACCCTCTGAAAGAAGAGCGTGAAGCTTCTCAAAAAGCTCAAGCTCGGATGCGAGCGTCTTGTCGCCCTTCATTGCCTTTTTTGTACGGTCAATTCTTCGCTCCACCATCTCAATATCCGAGAAAATAAGCTCAAGATTTATTGTTTCAAGGTCACGCAGGGGATCAACAGAGCCGTCAACGTGTATTATATTGTCGTCCTCAAAGCAGCGGACTACGTGCACGATAGCATCTACCTCTCTTATGTTTGAAAGGAACTTGTTTCCAAGACCCTCTCCCTTTGAAGCGCCCTTTACAAGTCCTGCTATATCAACGAATTCTATAACCGCAGGAGTATACTTCTCCGCATTATACATTTTCTCAAGGAAATCAAGTCTTTTGTCGGGCACTGTAACCACACCCACGTTTGGCTCTATTGTGCAAAAGGGGTAGTTTGCAGATTCTGCACCTGCATTTGTAAGCGCATTAAAAAGTGTGCTCTTTCCGACGTTGGGAAGTCCTACTATACCGAGTTTCATTATTTTCTCCGTTCAGCCGCACAAAAGGCGGCGCTTATTTTTATATTTCATATAATTATACTATAAATATACTTTTTTTTCAAGTAGAAGTAAAAAAATTATGAAATATAAGAAAAATTCTTTACAAACAGTCGTCCTATGTGCTATAATAGAAAAAATGGTATATTTTACATATACTTGCGCTAAAATTCCCAAAAAAGCAAGGAGGAATTGTATTATGCTGGACACAAAAATTCTCATAGTTGATGATGACAATAATATATGTGACTTACTTAAGCTTTATTTTGAAAACGAAGGATACGAGGTCAAGCTTGCAAACGACGGTGTTGAGGGTGTAAACTTCTTTAAGATCTATCAGCCCGATCTTGTACTGCTTGACATTATGCTTCCCCGCAAGGACGGCTGGCAGGTATGCCGCGAAATACGCGAGATATCCTCAAAGCCTATCATTATGATAACCGCTAAGGGCGAGGTCTTTGATAAGGTTCTCGGACTTGAGCTTGGAGCTGACGATTTCGTTGTAAAGCCCTTTGATATGAAAGAGCTTAGCGCCCGCGTTAAGGCGGTTCTCAGACGTTATCAGGCTCACTCAAATCAGAATGATGAGGAAGTCATCAGATTTGAAAACATAGAAATAAGTCTGCAAAAATACGAGCTCAAGCTTAAAGGCAAGCCCGTCGACGTTCCGCCCAAGGAGCTTGAACTGCTTTATTTCCTTGCGTCAAATTACAACCGAGTTTTCACAAGAGATCAGCTTCTTGATAAGGTGTGGGGATTTGATTACCTTGGTGACTCAAGAACGGTCGACGTACACGTAAAGCGTTTGCGCGAAAAGCTTGAAGGCGTTTCGGACAAGTGGTCGCTCAAGACTGTTTGGGGCGTAGGATATAAATTCGATCTTAATTAAAAGTCTGATATTACTTATTACATTGGGTTGCGTTTCCGCAGCCCAATAATTTTACAAAACAAGAAAGGAAATAGCGATGTTCAAGAGTTTGTTTGCAAAATATATCTCGGCTTTCATGCTGATAATCTTCTTTAGCTTTGCTGTAATAATAGCCATAATCACCTCTATTATAAACAGCTACTCTCAACAAGCTAAAAAGGATATGATGATAACGTCTGCTGTTTCTGCACAAAATTTTCTCTCAACGCAGGAGGAAATAACAAACATTGACGATCTTTCAGATCTTTTTGCCACCTATCCCGATGAAATAAACACAACACTTGAATCTATTGCTTCCGCTTCCGAGGATATAACAATGATAATTTCCGATGAATCGGGATATATAATTTCAGTAATAGGTGATAATTCATCAGAAATAAAAGCCGGTGATTATATTCCTCCGGATTTTACCGACATAATCGGAAGTGTGGATAACAATGAATTTTTCTGGACGGGAGAAAAAGAAGATTTCTTTAACAAACCGCATATTATCTATCCCCTGCCCTTGACTGATGAGGCAGGACAAACAGATGGTACGATATACGTATGTGCAACAACGGTCATTCTCCAAAAACTTCTTGAAGTAATAATCAAATCAATAGTTCTTGCAATTTTGTGGGTAATGCTTGCGACCCTCATTGCCGTGTATTTCATAAGCGAACAGGACATAGAACTCCTTAAGAGAATAGGTCCTGCGCCTTAAAGCTTTGCCGCGGGTCATCTTGACGTAAGAGTGCCCGTCAGAGGAAGTGACGAGGTAGCAGAGCTTGCCGCCGCATTCAATAATATGGCGGAGTCGCTTGAAAGCTCGGAGAAAATGAGAAACACCTTTCTTTCAAACGTTTCTCACGACCTAAGAACCCCCATGACCTCTATCTCGGGATTTATCGACGGAATTCTTGATGGCGTTATTCCTCCCGACAAGCATGCACATTATCTCAGGATAGTTTCAAATGAGGTAAAGCGGCTGTCCCGTCTTGTAGTTTCTCTCCTTGACCTTTCAAAAATTCAGGCAGGTGAGAGAAAATTTACTATGGGGCCGTTTGATATATGCGAAATGTCCCGTCAGATACTCTTCTCGTTTGAAAAGCGTATTGAAGAAAAAGGACTTGATATTGAATTTGATTTTGATGAGGACAACATTACTGCCATTGCAGACCGTGACGCAACGCATCAGGTGCTTTATAATCTTTGCGAAAATGCGGTTAAATTTTCATCGGATCGCGGTAAGCTAAGAATATCAATAAAGAAATACAAAAACAGAAGATATCTTGTCGGAGTTTATAACGAAGGACAAGGTATCCCAAAAGAGGATCTTCCTCACCTCTTCGAAAGATTTTTCAAGAGCGACAAGAGCCGCGGTCTTGATAAAAGCGGTGTCGGTCTCGGACTTTATATCAGCAAAACTATAATTGAGGCGCACGAGGAGGAAATATTTGTTGAAAGCGAATATGGCAAATACTGTCACTTCCAATTTACAATAAAAGGACAATAAATTAAAATCGTCCTTTCGGTATATTTTCTGCATACAAAGGTAAATAATCTTGTAATGCAAATATAACCGAAAGGACGCATTTTTTATGGACGACAAAAAAGATTTTAATAACCCTCACGATAATCACGAAAAGCAAAACCAAGAGCTACCGTATGATATCCCCTTCACCCCTGCCGAAATAAAAAAGGATCTTCCCGACAAAAAGAGCGAAGAGGATGAAGCGACCTATGCTTTTAACTGGAAATATACAAGCGACGAGGAAAATAACAAGAGCAACAAAAAAGGGTGTAACAAAAACAATCTGTGGATATACACACTTCTGATAAGCATATCATTCCTTGCCGCATTTGTTCTTTTTACCTTTTCGGTCTTAAATCAAAAGGACAACTATTTTATGACGGGAGCGGACGCCAATACAAGCAAGCCCGAGGAGAGCTTGCCAAGCGATCAGAAAACCATATTTATCCGTGAGCACAACAGCAAAAGTGGAATTTTGACACCGCAGGAGATATACGTCAAGTATCTGCCCTCCGTGGTGACGATAAAGGCATCGACCGATCTTTTAGAGGGCATAGGCTCGGGCTTTGTTTACAGCGACGACGGATATATAGCCACTGCCGCACACGTCGTTTCGGGAATGACGTGCATAGACGTAATAATGCACGAT
>JAZSIV010000111.1:0-7066 GCA_045533995.1 Eubacteriales bacterium | reverse complement strand
TGCACTAAAGTCTTGTCTTCCTAAGACCGCTTGGCCTCCGACTTCAAAAAGCTCGCAGACCTCCTCAAAGGTTATTGATTTTATTATTTCGTTGTACGAAAAAATACCAAAGTCATCGCATACAAAGCCGAGCAGCGCATTTGCTATTCCCTCGGTCGAATCAAAGAGCTTTACGTATTCAGCGTACATAACGCGCTTTGCTCTCTCAAAATCAGCAACGTCAAGTCCCTTTTTGCGCATTTCATCAAGATAGATTCGAAGCTCTGACATTACCCTGTCGGGATCGTTCGCTTCGCCCGAGATCGAATTGTAAGCAAAAGACGAGGAGATCGTATAGCCGTAGGAAAAGGAAGGTGTTATTATCTCTCTCAAAAGCAGATCGTTATAGAAATCAGAGCACCGTGAGAAGAGCATTTCGTCAAGGATCGACATTGCCGCGTCCTTTTTCTGCCTTTCATAAGGCGAGATGGGAATATCAATATCCTTTATTCCTATACAGAACATAGGCTTTGATACAGTCATTTTCTGTTCTGTTCGGGGATTATATGCATTAGGCTTTTCGAGGAGATTTTCATTTGAGCGCACTATTTTCTTGCCGCTTGCCTCCCTTGGCAACAGACTATCCGCTATTTTTATTATGTTCTCAAAATTCTGGTCGCCGGAGATTATGAGTACCATATTTGAAAGGTCGTAAAAAACTCGGTAGCAGTCATAGAGGAGAGCAGGTGTGATCTCTGCGATAGAGTCGACCGTGCCGCAGATGTTCCGCTTTATACTGTGTTTTTCGTACATTCCCTCAAGCATTCCGTAGAAGCATCGGTCGGATGGGCTGTCGTCGTACATCTTTATTTCCTGTGCGATGATGCCTTGCTCCTTTTTTACCGACTCATCGGTGAAAAAGGGGTGTGTAACAAATGTAATAAGCTCGGAAAGTGATTTTTCAAAATTGTCTGTCGAGCTGAAAAGATACGCCGTTTTATTAAACGAGGTGTATGCATTTGCATCCGCCCCGAAATCCGAAAAATGCTCAAACGAGTCGCTTCCGTCCTCGTTTGTAAATAGCTTATGCTCAAGAAAGTGTGCTATGCCGTCGGGAACCGATATAAAATCCTCACTTCCCGATAGCTTGAAGGTATTATCTATCGAGCCGTATTTTGTTCCGAATATCGCATACGACGAGGCAAGCTTTTTCGGAAAAAAGTAGATATCAAGTCCCGATGGGTGCAAGTAACAAAAATATTTTTCGTCAAGTGAGGGGCACGAGAATTCTTCTATTCTTTTATTCATTGTCGTCCTCCTCATCGTTGTCATCACTCGTTCCACACAAGAAGTATTCGGTGTCGAGTGCTATTTTCTTTGATACTCTTATAACGTCCTCAAGTGTTACTTCCGCAAGCTTTTCTATGCATTCCTCAACAGTGCAGTCTATACCAAATAGAGAACGTCCTGCATAAAAGCCGTGCAGCTCAAAGGGGTTGTCATATATCTGCTTATACCAGTTTTCAAGCGATTTTTTTGCAGCAGAGTATTCTGTGTCGGATATCTTGCCGTTTTTGATGTCCTCGAGCTCACTTAAAATCGCATTTTTCGCAAGCTCCTTGTCATCTATCTCTATGCCACTTGATACTAACATACTTCCCGTATACATATTGTAGGATGACGAGCAATAATAGCAAAGGCTCATTTTTTCGCGAACGTTCATAAAGAGCTTTGACGCTGGCGAGCCGCCGAATATCTCATTCAGAAGAACGAGGGCATAATAGTCGTCATTGTCGGCGCAGATGCCCGTCCTGAATCCCATAGCAAGCTTGCCTTGGGATACAGGGAGTTTTTCAGTAACACTTTTTGTCGGTCTTTCCTTTATGCTTGGTGTCAGGCAGGCTGTTTTTTGCGTTTTTGTTGCCTTGTGTGACGAAAATGCCGAAAGTATCTTTTTTTCAATTTCCGAGTGGCAATGACTTCCTACGTAAAAAATATCTATCGGAAGAGAGGCTATCTCATTTGTGTAAAAATCGGTAAGCCTTCTTCTGTCGCAGCTCTCAACGGATTTTATCATAGATTCAAGTGTCGGAGCATCCTTGTTGTCTCTGTTCATAAGCTCGGCGCAACGTGTCAGTGAATAGCTCCTTGGGTTGTTTATCACCGCGCGCAATGCGTCGGCTGCTATTTTCTTTTCCTGCTCAACGCTTTTTTTCTTGAACATTCCGTCCGCGTCAAGCAATGGGCAGAGAAGAAGCTCGTGGAGAATATCTATAACGCCGCCCGTAATATCTGTGCTGTCGGTGGCATATTTGTCGTCAAGAAGCTCGGCTGAGAAGAGAAGAAGCTCGTTCTTTCCGTAATTTACGCTTTTTATTTCAATAGTCGCCGCATATAGCTCGTCAAGTCGGCGGTTAAGACTTGCGATGCTCGGATAATTTGCCGTACCTCTGCGCATGATTCCCGAAAGCAAAAGATTATACGGAGAATAAAGGGGGGAGCGCGGCAGACATACCGAAAGAGCAAGCATTCCCGTTTTGAACTTATCCGTTGCGACGGTATGCAGCTCGATACTTTCGGTCGGTTTTGTTGACTTTACTACCATTTATTTTTCTCTTTCTTCGGCATTATAATTTCATAACAAATATTATAACTCATAAATATTACGATTTCAATAATTATTTGAAAATTAACTTGTTTGAAATTTTAATGCTGTTGACAAAGAGAGGGCTTTATTGTATACTAAAATATAAAGTAATTTTAGAAAAAAGAGGGTCTTATAAAATGCCTGAGTTGTTGTCTCCTGCGGGGAATTTTGAAAAAATGAAAGCCGCTATCCGATACGGTGCTGATGCAGTATATCTTGCAGGCAATCTGTTTGGAATGCGCTCTGCTGCCGATAATTTCTCGAATGATGAGCTTGCTCTTGCCGTTGAGTATGCTCACGCAAGGGGAGTAAAGGTATATCTTACTGTAAATACAATGCCTCACGGTCATGAATATCCAAAGCTTCGTGAATTCCTCACAACTATAAAGGATTTCTCAATAGATGCTGTAATTGCGGCAGATCTTGGGGTAATTCCTACTATAAAAGAGATACTTCCCAAAATGGAGATACACATCTCCACTCAGGCGAGCATCGTAAGCCCTGCGGCAGCTCTTGCTTATGCAGCTCTCGGTGCAAAAAGACTTGTGCTTGCCAGAGAGCTTACCCTCTCCGAGATAAAGGAGATAAAGAAGGTGCTTCCCGAGGGCATCGAGCTTGAGGCATTCGTTCACGGGTCTATGTGTGTGTCGTACAGCGGAAGATGTATGCTTTCGCATCACATGATCGGTCGTGACGCGAACAGAGGCGCTTGCGCACAGCCTTGCCGCTGGAACTATAAGATAGTCGAGGAAAAACGTCCCGATATGCCGCTTCCCATAGAGGAAAGCGAGCTTGGAACGTTTATTATGTCGTCAAAGGATATGTGCACGATATCGATAATCCCCGAGCTGATAAAGGCGGGAATCGACTCCTTTAAGATAGAGGGAAGAATGAAGAGCGCATATTATACGGCGGTAGTTACAAATGCTTACCGTATGGCGATAGATTCCTATATGAGCGACCCCGAGGGATACTCCTTGTGCGAGGACCTTTATACCGAGCTTGACAGCGTATCCCACCGCGAATACTGTACGGGCTACTATCTTGACTACGTTACCGAAGGCGCACAGCTTGCCTCAAACGTAGGATATATAAGAGAAAAATCATATTTTGCTACGGCTGTTGAATATGATGAAAATGACCTTCCCAAATGCCTTGAAATTGAAAATGAAAAGGGAAGACTTGCCCTTTTTGTTCAGAAAAACAAGGTAAAGCTTGGCGATCTTGCCGAGATAATCTCTCCGTCAAAGATAGGACGGAGCATTGCCGTGACCGAGCTTTATGACGAACACGGCGAGAAAATAGAATCCGCGCCCCATCCATTTATGAAATTCTTTGTGCGCGTTCCCTTTGAGGTGAAAGAGGGAGATATAATGAGAAGCGCCGACAGATAATATTCAGGAGGATTTTTCATGATAGAAATATTGAAGGCTATTCTTTTCGGTATTGTCGAGGGAATATGCGAGTGGCTGCCGATAAGCTCAACGGGACACCTTATATTGCTTGAAGAGTTTATGGGACTGAAAACGGGCGCACACCTCGGAGACGGATTTGTAAAGGAATTCCTTGAAATGTTTCAGGTGGTCATTCAGCTCGGCGCTATCCTTGCCGTTATCGTAATATTTTTTGAAAGGCTGAATCCTTTTTCAAGAAAGAAGGATGCCGTACAGAAAAAGCAGACCTTTTCTATTTGGTTCAAGGTAGCCCTTGCAAGTATTCCTGCGGCTTTTGTGGGTATCGTTCTCGACAAGCTTCTTGAAAAATCTACGGGCAGGGATATTGACGGCTGGATATACAATTCATACGTGGTCGCCGCCGCACTTATCATTTACGGAATTTTGTTTATTGTCATTGAAAAGTTTAACAAAAACAAGCAGTATTCAGTAAATGACATCTCGGAGATAAGCTACAAAAATGCATTTCTTATTGGTGTTTTTCAGATGCTTGCTATCGTCCCCGGCACGTCGCGCTCGGGCTCGACCATACTCGGTTCAATGTTAATAGGACTTTCCCGTCCTGCCGCGGCAGAATTTTCATTTTTTATGGCTATTCCCGCAATGCTTGGCGCGTCTCTTATTAAGGTGTACGGGTTCTTGGATTTCATATCCGAAAACGCGATATCGGTCACGGGCGACGTTTGGGGAGTTCTTGCAGTTGGATGTGCTGTCGCGTTTGTCGTATCTCTCGTTACTATAAGATTTCTTATGGATTTTGTTAAGAAGCACAGCTTTGCATCGTTCGGCGTTTACCGTATAGTTCTCGGTGCACTTGTTCTGCTATATTTTATTGCTTTTGCTTGATATGGAAAAATTGAAGATAACTTATCCGATCATCGTTGAGGGGAAATACGACCGCTTGCGCGTGCTGACAGTAGCCGAAGCAAGAGTCATAACCACAGACGGATTCGGAATATTTAAGAAAAATGAAAAACTTGCACTGCTCAGAAAGCTTTCGGAGAAGACTCCGATAATAGTGCTTACCGACAGTGACGGCGCGGGAAAGATGATCCGCGCTCATATAAGCTCAGCTGTGCCGAAGGATAGGCTTATACAGCTATATATCCCGCAGATAAAGGGAAAAGAAAAAAGAAAAAGCGAACCCTCGGCAGAGGGAACGCTCGGTGTTGAAGGGATAGACGGAAAGATACTGTATGATATCTTAAAGCCCTATTCGGATAACGACGTTTATGAAAGAAGCCTTGAAAATCCGCTTTCAAAGACAGATTTTTATGAGGACGGACTTTGCGGCGGCGAGGACAGTCAGAGGAGAAGAGATGAGCTTTGCGCGCGTCTCGGACTGCCTGCTTCGATGACATCAAATGCACTTCTTGCGGCTTTGCGGATAATTTGCAGCTATGAGGAGTATCTTGATATCGTTGGAAGAGAAAGATGAATAAAAAAGGCGGTGCGAATTCGCACCGCCTGATTTTATATGTTTTATCAAACGAAAGAACCTTCAGCTCTTACCTGCTTAACAAGCTCGTCGCGGTCGATGTCACAAACAGAGATCTCGCCGCTCTTGAGAGCGATGTTAACTGCAAATCCTGCTGCCTGACCCATTTCCATACAAGGAGCCTGAACACGGATAGCTGCGAAAGCATCCTCGTCAGCAGATGCTGCTCGGCCTGCAACGATGAGGTTAGCAAACTTCTCGTTGATCATACAGCTGTAGGGAATGTATCCTGCGTCGTTCGGGTACTTGAGTATCTGACCCTCGTCGCCGGGAAGGTGGATATCGAAAGCGTGGCAAGCTCTTGCAACAGAATCCTCAAGCTTAACACCGTTTGCATACTCATCAGCCGTGAGAGTGTGGATACCCTTTATTCTGCGGCTCTGACGTGAGCCTGTGATGGTAGCGATAGAAGAAACGTATGCATTCTTGAATTCTTCAACGTTTTCGGTAATAAGCTTTGCAAGAGTAAATACGTCCTCAAGCATCTTGCGCTCAGCAGCATTATAGCTGTCTGTGTCTGCCGCGTCCATAGCAGCTCTTGTGAGGTTAAGTGTGATAACACCCTCTTGAAGAGTTGTGCAGAGCCAAGGACCGCCGAACTGGGGAACGTCTACGCCCTTCTTCTTGAGCTCGAGCAAAGGCTCTCTGATGCAGAGTGCCTGGTGGTTGATGCCCTGTGTCTTCTGGTGAATGATATGTAATCTTTCGGAAGACGTGTCAACGTTTGACATTGCAAAGCAAAGTGTGCCGGGCTGAAGATCTCTTGTGTTCTCGAGGAACTCCATTCCTGCAAAGTATGCAAGACAAGCGTCGCCGGTTGCATCTATAAAGTATTTGGCCTTGATAGCCTCCAAACCGTTTTTATTAACTATGTAGATTTCACTTACTCTGTCGCCCTCAACCTTACAGTCAGCGATCATTGTATTGGTGAGGATCTCAGCGCCTGCGCCAAGAACCATACGCTGTGCAACGAGCTTATAGATCTCGGGGTTAAAGGAAACGTTGCAACGGGGATACTCGATAATAGCACCGCCTGCTGCTTCGAGCTCCTTAGCAAAGCGCCACGGAATACCGCCGATAACTCTTTCTCCGTTGTAAGCGAATTCGCTCATGGGGTTTACAAGACCTGCCGAAGCCATGCCGCCAAGAAAACCGAGACGCTCGATAAGGAGAGTCTTTGCACCCTTTTCAGCAGAAGCAATAGCCGCACCGATTCCTGTGGGGCCGCCGCCGCATATTACAACGTCATACTCTCCGCGAACGGGAACGTTTTTTGTGTAAAGTGAATTTGCCATTTTGTATACTTCCTTTCATATTGTTGACAAAATAAAAATCTGATTATTGCCGTGCATGGCACTCCCAACGGGAATCGAACCCATAACTGCCCCTTAGGAGGGGGCTGTTATATCCATTTAACCATGCAGGCATGCCCCTATCATACCCCATCGGGGGGCGCTGTGTCAATGCCGCACATAAAAAAAAGGCGCC
>JAZSIV010000057.1:0-18006 GCA_045533995.1 Eubacteriales bacterium | reverse complement strand
AGGAATACCAAGTTCAAATGCTCTGATATCAATTTTCTTTGCGAGTATCTTTCCCTCTTCCTCTGTTTCTTTTGCATCGGGTGTAGTATATATCGCCGCGATCTTACAGCCCTTACTGTGCAGGAAGTCTATCTCTTCTTTATTAAGGCATCCTTCTCCGACGATATTTCTTCCCCAGAAGTTAGGATATATCTTGTTTCGCACTGCCCACTCGAACTGATTGATATTGTTCTGAAGAAGATCATCTGACTCTATCTTTGAATCTACTCCGAACAGAAGTCTTGTTACAGGCTTCTCTGCTGTCTTAACTTCTTTTTTTGCTTTTGCAGCCTCTGCTGCTCTGTTAATATTTGTTGACGCGTAAACTTTTCTACATGCCATTTTCTTTTTCCTCTTTTCTTTTTATTTTTTAATGTTTTTGTGTTTTGGGGTACCCACAGCTTTATTCTATAAAAAAGCCCTGACAGTTCCTGTCAGGGTTAAATAAAATTTATGTTATAATTCAAATTGTTTTTACGGGACTGCATATTTTCAACGATTTAATACAAGTTGTCTGAAAAAGCGTTCGGATTTTGAAGCTCCACCCCGAAAATGATCTTTTCGCAAAAGTTTTTTTAATATAAGCAGTATATGCTCAACATAGTCGGAAGAATCCTTGCCATATTCAAGCTCCAATTCATAATCCGAGAGCCCCAAATATTCATTTTTATCGATCATAATACTTATTGAATCTGACAGAAGAAATTCCGATCGATGTGTACTCAAATTTCCTTTCAGATACAAAACCTCTGAATCGAACATCATAATATTGGGGATCAGATCAACACGAAAATCCTCTTCCGTACTGCTGACTTTGCCGAAATGATGTTTTTTTATTGTTCCTTTGAGTTTACCATCCTTTTGTCTTATCCTCATAGTAATATTTTTCTTTCTTAAGCTTTCATCAGCAGTGTCATAATAGTAGTTTATCTGATTTATTTCTTTAGACGGAATAGCACTTAAGAGCTTTAGCAAATAATTATATTGCTCTTTATTCAGCATCATTTTGATCTCGTTTTCCAGTTTGATCATATTTGTTTTCTCCTTTTTTTACCACCTAAGTTTGTAACTGTTTTATCGGCAATTATAATTTTTGATGGCATTTGATACTTTGGCAGCTTTTTTTTACAGAGATCTATTACCTCTTTAAGGCTTGAAAAATCTCCTATTACCGTCAATTCAATTTTTTGCTTTCCGTCTTCAACATATCCTCTCACTATAGCATCCTTGACCCTTTCGTCTGATGACAAGGCATTCTCGATCTCCGCAGGATAGATGTTCATACCTGCGCAAATCATCATATCGTCCTTTCTCCCCTTTATATACAGAAGACCGTTTTCACCAAAAGTTGCAAGATCTCCTGTATGCAACCAACCGTCCTTGAGCGTGTTGTTGGTACGTTTCGGGTCATCATAATATCCGTTCATTACATTCGGACCTTTGACAAGCAGCTCTCCAACCTCATCTATTAATGCATCTTTTCCATTTTTACATAAAACGCGAACTTTTACCGACTGAATAGGTATTCCGGCAGAAGTTGGACAGGTATCAAACAGCTCCGGTGGAAGATATGCAACTCGCGGAGATGCTTCAGACAAGCCGTAACCACAGTATATATCAGCACAAGGAAATGCATTTCTGATCAACTTTGCCATTCCATCCGTCATGCACTCCCCGCTAATAGATAGCTTTTTTACACTTGTTTTGCTATTATTTTTTACAAATCTTGATAAAATAGCTGTAAGTGTGGGGGTACTTCCAAACACAGAAACATTATGCTCTTTTATCAATCCCAAAATATTTGACGGGTTAAATGGTTCAGAGGAAAAAACAATTTTTGCTCCGTTAAAAAGAGAAACCAAAAATTCTCCTGTTAATACCGATGAATGATAAAGAGGACGTGATATAAGCATTACGTCTTTCTCGTTAATAGGAAAATATCTTGATATTGACTCCACGTTCGATATCAAATTTTCCTCGCTCAGCATGACCCCTTTCGGTGTTCCTGTACTTCCCGACGTAAATAACACCACTGCCGTATCTATCAAAGCACCCGAATTTGAATTTGCATCAACAGAATATTCGGAAAGATTTCCTCCTATATCAGTGATAACACATGGAGGATTTATACGATCAATTATTTTTTGATATACCTCTACACCATATCTCGCAGGAAGAGGAACTACAGTTCTTTGAGCGGCAATACAAGATAAAATAGCCATAGCGGCATTGAGTTCCGAATCACACAGAACAGCGTAATACTTGGAACTCAATTTCTTTGAGTACTCCTGAACGATCTCGCACAGCTCACTATATTTTATAGAAACATCTCCTTCACATATAATTTGATTTGGGTATTTCATCAATCTCTGTCGTATACGATCCCAAAGCATCATAACCTAAATCTCCTCCATTTTCTTTATAAGAATTTCGAGTATTTCCTTTTCTTTTTTCTTGATCTCCAACAAGCCGTTGGCAATTCCCTCCAATAGTGAAAGCTTTTGAGTCTTATGGCATACGGCATACATAGCACGCACTCTATTTGCATTTTCAACTATTGGTCGATAGCTATCGCTTAAGCTATGCTCCCACGCATAATTATCCTCGACCGCGCGAATTCGGTCATACATACACTTCTTTTGTTCCCAAACGGGTCGGAGCGCTCTCCAGTCCATTTTTTCGCTTGGAATACTTCCGTCTTTCAATTTATTTATGTAATATGCCAAAAAATCATGCACAGCAATACCACGCACAGGACCATCTTCATCAATCGAATATTTGTCAAAATCCAAAGCAATGTATTCTTTTAGACCTTTAAGAATCATTGCGGGGTCAAGCTTTATTTCTTCGTTTTTAACCTTATATGCTGTTATTGCTCCATATCTTAATTCGCTTATAGAAGATTTAAGAGCAGTATCAAAGCACTCCTGAGGAATACGAATCAAATTAAATACCCAATTAATATCGTATGCAGCTATACTATATGTATTATCTGTGTCATCATATCCGCATATTATCCCATCATGATGCATATGTCTTGTTCCATACCAGCTTTTTCCCGGCAAATAAAAATCATCAACACCATAATAATAAACATAAAAGCCCTGATTTAACATATCTTTGATTATTTGTTTGTAACATTGATGTATAAGTCTAAAACTTGCTGCATATCTGTATATGTTTGAAAAACAGCCTAATGGCAATTTGTCTACACAAACCTCAGGAGAACTAAAGCCCCTTATAAATTTTCTGGTACATCTGAGCGTTATATTCTGATTGAGCAAATAATTATATGCCGAAGGTTCATTAGCTAACGCAAGACCCGGCGCCGCTGCTCCTTGGGTGGTAGCAAATACCGGCACGCAAAATGGTAATTGTACAGAATCAGGCATTTTCCAAACTCTCCTCTTCTACCACATATTTTGAAATCAAATCAATAACATCTTGTACGGTATTCAAAACAAAAGGATTCATATCGGATTCATCAAGCTCAATTCCGAACTCCTCCTCAAGCAATATCAAAAGCATAACCATACGCAAGCTATCCAAAGCAAGATCGTCTGTTAACGTTTTTGTATTGTCCTCAATTGTTATCATACAAAGATCCTCTATCAACTCAATTACTTTTTTCTCGTTTTCTTTGCAATTCTTCATTTTCTGACTCCTTATAAATAATATTGTTCAACTATACAATATGCTTGCCAAAAGGTATTATCTTCATCTTTTTCGCTTGAAAGAATTATTCCATTATTTTCTTTGCATATATTTATATATTCCTTACGCAAACGATGTTGTAGATCAATATCTATATAGCGGTCTTTCTCGTCTTCCCTATTTCTCACACGCGAAACAGCAACTTCAACAGGAACATCCAAAAAAAATGCAAAGTCGGGCTTGGGAATATTCTTTGCCACATCATATATCCATTTGTCCTTAGCGTACCCTCTCGCACGAAGATTTGCAAGACAGGAATAAAAATATCTATCCGATATTACGCATTTTCCCTTCTCTAACTCTGGAAGAATAACCTTGTTTATATGCTGTATACGATCCGCTGCAGCCATTAAAGAAAGCGCTCTGTACTCATAATCGCTATGATCCTCGCGATCCATATACGTTCTGAAAATATCAGAGCGTCTCATACTGTCAGTCGGCTGCTTTGTTAAAAAGACCTCATGATTACCCAATGCGCTAATCTGCTTTTCAAGATTAGAAATAAGTGTAGTTTTTCCACAGCCATCCAACCCACAAACTGTTATTAAAAAGCCCTTTTTATTATGCGGACTCAAGTTTAATCCTTTCATAAACCTTCCTCCTTAAGCATTTTCACACGATCGGCAGAAAAAAACCTTTTGACAATGTCTGTCTCAGTATAGCAGTAAAACACCTTATCCTTTGGGGATATAACCTGATCTAAGCCTTCGGTATCTTCATAAAGATCTTCTAAAGATTTGTACTTTTTAGGGAAAAAGACAACCATACTTCTCAAGCAGTATATAAGTTCCTTTTTTAGGCCATTTTCCTCTGCCCTCAAAAACAGCTCTTTGTAATCATCTTCTGTAAACGTATAAATCAATGTATAAATATCGCAGTATTTATAAAATGTCATATCTCTTTTCATACGTATCCAGGGCATTGTAGTCGCCTCTTTATATAAGTGAGCACAACAGTGCAAAACAAAATCGTATTTGTCAAGCGTCCTTATCTTGTTTGACTCAACATTTACTATCTGCGTTCGATCGAGCATCTTTTTCAAAATTTCATCATTACTATTCTTGTAATCAAGCGAGAAATTCAAATCTACTTCTAAAAAATTTATAAATGGAAGCTTTGTCGCCTTTATAAATGGGACGGTTTCTCCTCTTGTCATTTTTGATTCAATTATCTCTGCTCTTGTTGCCGGAACAAAAACATTGTTTTTTACTTCCCCCTGCCTAAAACCCGCAACCTTTAACTGAGCGGATACTTTTCCTACATCATCCGGCGATATCAGCACGTCAATATCGTTTGATGTACGATACCCCTTGGGATATTGATAACATAAATATGCCCCCTTAAGCAGAGCATACGGGACTTTGCATTTTTCAAGTTCCTCTGTTAAAAATTTAATACAACCAATAAAATCCTCATTCTTTTTGTCATTTATCATTGCTGCATTTGAAAGTGATGTTCTGAATTCCCTGTCAACACGATCCAACAGCTCGCTTTCCTTTAATACACCGTATGCTATAGCCGCAACCCGATTTGAAAACAACATTCCAAGAACTTCTGATGTGGCATATCCGTTTTTTATAAGTCTTTCAATCTTTTTCTTGTTTGGATCAAGAAATGTACATAATTCTAAAAATAATTCCTTTTCCTTTTGATTCATTTTATCTTTCCTTTCTCATATTTTGGTTCTGAATAAAAGGCGACGATCTCTTTTAACAGCAAAATCTCCGGCAAGTTCAATTTACAAATATCAAATTGCTCCGTCTCAGCTATGATCTTTTTTAGGAGACGGGTTTCATATTCTTTCATATATATGCGATCGACATTATAACCATCAACTATATAAACGCCTCCCCCTCGTCCGCCAATGGTATAAATGGGCTTGCTGGTACTTAATATGTCGATATCCCTTATAATCGTTCTGCCTGAAACCTCTAATTCTTCAGCCAGCTCACCTACTGTCGTATGTCTACGCAATATTAAGATCTTTATTATTCTATCTCTTCTCTCACTCGCATTCAGGATCGTCACCTCCTTTCTAAATCAAGTTTAATAATTAACACTGACAAAAAGTGTCATATAAAAAACAAAAAAGACGAAAGCACAATCGGAAGATTGTGCTTTCGGCTATCTTGCAGCTCTAAACAATATTTACTTTAACATATTTATTTCGGCTTTTTATCTATAATCTCATATTTACATTTGAGTTTTTCCGTACTTAAGCGTACATTATACAAAGTATCTCTATAAACCACAGATATTATATTAGATTGTGGATCCCACTTAAAGAGCAATTTTCCTCTTTCATACTCACTTCTTACCTCAATAAACAATTTGTTCCTCCATTTTTAATAAAAAATTGAAATATCTTATAATCATTGATAAAATGCTAACCAAAAGTTTTTACATTCCTATCTTATCACATATTCAAAACTTTGTCAACGAGTAAAATGGAAAAATTTGTAAAATAATGTAAAAATATGTTACATTAAGCAAAGCAACTATGATTGACGTTGTGTTCGTCTCGAAGAGAATTACACCCCAAAAACGACATTACCTCCTCTATACGTAAACGAGAATTTTTCGTTTCGCTTTTTTTATAAAAATAAAGCCCTCAATATGAAGGCTTGTTAATTAGAGATCGGCGTATTCTTTTGTATATTCTTTTTATATAAAGTTGTTCCTATGTTATTGTAGCATCTGCCGCAAGGTCCTCGTAAAGATCGGTAAGCATATCGCCCTTTACTCCTACGTATTTCATATCAAAGGGTACACCCGATGCCGCAACAGGATATACTCCTGCAGTATGGTCTACAAAATAGGTAGCAAACGGACTGTTCTTTATTTCCTCCTCGCTCATATTTCTTGTGAGCTGATGCAAGATAGCCGCCACCATTTCAAGATGCGCAAGCTCTTCTGTACCTACGTCAGTGAGTATTCCCGTGACCTCATCATAAGGACAGGAATAACGCTGATGCAAATATCTCATTGAGGCAGCGAGCTCGCCGTCGGGTCCGCCAAGCTGACTTATGATTACCTGTGCAAGCTTAGGATTCGGATTTTTGATCTTTACCGGATATTCAAGTTTCTTTTCATATATCCACATAATTCATTCTCCCTTCTGCCTATCAATTTGCGTCGGCTTCCCAAGGCCACGGACCGTCGACCCAATTCCACTCTGTACGGCTCTTATTTCCATACATCGTCATTGGACCGCATTTCTCATTTATCTCGGCAACAAGCGCCTCTTTTTCGCCTATAAGGCGGTGATAATGCTCAAGTGCCTCGGCACAGTTGGGATAGGCATTGAGATAAAGAGCTGTGTCGATTATTGAAAAATCAACAATTTTAAGCTTTTTCTTAAGGTTTTGGCAACTTGCGTCATTGCAGCCACCCCCGCAGTTATTTTGCATACCGCTATTCATTCGTGCATTTCTGTTATCGATCATATTTATCTACCTCCGCACCTGTTGCAGCCGTTATTATTGCATCCGTTATTGTCGCAACCACCGTTATCGGGCGATCCCATAAAGGGAAAATAGAGCTCTTCAAATATTGTGCCCTTATGCCAACCATCCTCGGCGTCGTAAAGCTTTCTGAAGCTTTGAAGAGGGGCAAAGGCACTTGCAAGCGGATACACTCCTGTAAGACCCCAATCGCTTTTTCCCAAACAATTTTTATCATTGCAAGATACTCTTTGCTGTGTGCGTGGCATTGTAACATTTCTCCGCACCGACACGTTTTCCTGATCCTCACCCAAAAGCTGTTTGAGAAGCGACTCGTTTATTCTGTCGCGACGCGTCATAAAATCGTCTTCTTTATACATTTTGTCACACCTTTCGTTTTGTTGATGTCTCGCTCTGTGCGACACACCTCAAAAACAGTATATGCACTCTTGTCGAATTTTGAAACGTAAAACCCCTGTGTGCTGATTTTTAGCACACAGGGGTTTATTTTATTAATTATATGCTTCTCTTAATTTTCTTATGATATCGGTAAAGTTTTCGGGCAGAGGGGCTGAAAAATTCATTTTTTCGCCTGTTATCGGATGGGTAAGCGTAAGGGATGCGGCAAATAGAAACTGTCCGCGGAAAAGAGCCTTGTTCTTTGACTGGAATGCCGTTCCGTCACCGCCATAAACGGGGTCGCCGAGAAGCGGATGCCCGAGACTTGCCATATGAATTCTTATTTGATGTGTTCTTCCTGTTTCAAGCTCGCAACGCAAAAGGGTAAACTGCCCGAAGCGTTCTACAACGCTCCAATGGGTAATCGCCTCTTTTGAGTGCTTATCGCTATCACGAATTATAGCCATCTTTTTGCGATCGGTAGGGTGTCTGCCGATCGGCGCATTCACTGTGCCGCTGTCTTCCTTAAAATTACCGATGGCTATTGCGGTGTACACTCTCTTGACGTCGTGCCTTTTTATCTGCTCGGCAAGACCTAAATGCGCCTCATCGTTTTTGGCAACGACCAAAAGACCGCCCGTGTCCTTATCTATTCGGTGAACGATACCCGGACGGATAACTCCGCCAATTCCCGAAAGTGATCCTTTGCAGTGATAAAGCAGAGCATTCACAAGAGTTCCTGAGCTGTTTCCCGCCGCGGGATGGACTACCATTCCCTGCGGTTTGCAAACGACGATAATATCATTGTCCTCGTAAACCACGTCAATAGGAATGTTCTCGGGAATAGCCTCGCACTCCTCCGGCTCGGGAAGTCTGACACAGACCTTCATTCCGATGCCGAGCTTAAGTTTTTTCGAGACAGTATTTCCGTCAACAGTTACGTTTCCCTCATCAATAAGACGAGCCGCCGCCGATCTGCTCATTCCCGTGCGCTCGCCGACAAGAACGTCAAGTCTTTTTGAAGTGTCAGCGTCTGTCGCCTCAAAAAAGCTCACCTTTTCATCTTCACTGACAAGCTCCGCGCCTTCAAGGATCTCATTTTCCATCTCATTTACCTTCATCATCGGATAAATTCTTTTTGCCCACACTCGAAAGTGCCCTTTTCTCTTTTTCTATCTTTGCTTCCTTTACTACGTCTATTATCAGATACAAGGCGATAATTCCCGCGCCGACACAAACACAGGCATCTGCTACGTTAAATACCCACATCCAAAGATTTGGAAATGCACAGAAATCAAGGAAATCTATAACGTATCCGAGAAATATGCGGTCTATCATATTGCCGATACCGCCGCCTATAACAAGTGCAATACCAAGCCTTGCCATTTTATTATCGGGACTGAATTTTATCAGATATACAAGAAGAGCAACTATAGCCACCGTGGATATTACCATAAACACCCATCGACTGTCGTTAAGCATACCGAAAGCCGCTCCTCTGTTCTCAACATATGTGAAGCGGAACACTCCCTTTATTATATCGAGCGATTCACTACGATCAAGAAAATTTACGACAAGAAATTTTGTCACCTGATCGGCAAGCACCGCCAAAATTATTACTGCAATCCAAATTAACATAAATCACCTCAAAAATACCGTTATAAATACTTGTCGGCATCAAGTCGGTATCTTCCCTTTTTCGTTTGCTCTGACACCGAATTTATCCTGAATTTACCGTATCCCCGCACCGTAAAAATACAAGGTGCGGCTACCGTGCGGTCTGGCCTTTCCTCGGGCTCGTAATCTATCTCAACAAGTCCGTCGGCAACGACAGCCCTCGCCTTTTCGCGCGAAAGAGAGCAAAGCGCCGAAACTATGCAGTCGGCACGCGCCGATGCCACCGTGTCACGAATATTCTGAAATCGCTTTTGCGGGATCATAAGCTCATCAAAAGACATTTTCTCAGCTTTTACGGTATCTCCGCCCACTCTTGTAAGCTCGGACACAATAAAATCCGCCACTGACGCTTCACACACGAGTGTCGCCCGCGGTATCCCCTCTTGCTCGGATACCAAAATATCACCTATGACCGTCCTTTGAAGTCCGAGATTTAACACCGACCCCAAAAAGTCTCTGTGACTCAATTTTTTATATCCGCTTCCACGCACGCAAATAAGGGCAAGCTCGTCCTCAAATCCGTAATCAAAAAGCTCTTTATATTCGCATGCACCGTCAATATAATCGGGCAAAAGAAATATCTTTCTTCTCTCTGCCCCATCAAATCCGCCCCACTCAATGAAGCGGTGCGAAAATCCGACCCCCTCAAGGTGTCTTGTCGCAAAATGCAATTCGCGCGGCGATAAAAAGCAGCTGCTGCCAAGAATTCCTTGACGGGCAAATCTGCACAGATCATCAAGCCGCGCGAATAATACACTGTTATCCTCAACCGTATTCATATCACAAAAAAGCACTTATCAGTGACAAAATAATAAAAGTAACGAAAAACGGTACATCTAAAGGAAAATTCTGAGCCCAGTTCATTTTATCAAAAAGTGCCCTTATCGGAAAAATAACAGGCTCGGTAACGGCATATAAAAAGACTGTAAACTTATTCTCCTCAATAGGAAACCACGAAAGAATTGCTCTTATAAACATTGCCGTCTGCAAAAAACTTATAAGCAGCCACAGCGTTCTGCTGATAATTATAAGCAAAATTTCCAAAACAAGATCCTCCCCATGCATAACAAAAAACAGCAGGCTCACGCTCCGACAAAAATATCCGAAGCGTGAGTTCTACCGATAAAAGTATATGTATCCGAAAGGAATCAGTTTCCGCCTACCATTGCCTCGATGCTGCTTACATCAACGCTCTTGGGAGCAACAACGATAGTTGTCTTGCCAACCTTTGTCATGATACCGCCAACCATACGTGTAGCGCCTGAAAGATAGTCAAGAAGTCTGATAGCCTGCTCGCGAGCAAGACCCTCAACGTTAAGAAGGACAGTATTGCCGTTCAAGAGGAAATCAGCTATAGCGGGAGCCTCATCATAACCCTTGGGGTTTACGATCTTGAGCGCAACAGCACCCGATGATGCAGAAAAATCTGCGGGTTGCTCTGCTTCTACACTCTGTGTGTGAAGACTTCCCATACCGAACTCAGCTTCGTCAGCGGCAACGTCCGCTGTATCGTCGAAGTTATAGTATGCGTCGTCGCCGTTAAATGCATCGTAGCCGTCGTCTTTTCTGGCAGGTCTTGTGAATGTAAATTTCATCTTATTACTTCCTCCGAATTTATATATCATTAATTATTTTTTGCAAACATACTTCTGCCGACTCTAACAAGAGTCGAGCCGCACGCGATAGCCGCCTCAAAGCTCTCGCTCATACCCATAGAAATAATAGGTCTATCTATATTATGCAGTTTTTTTGTCCAAATGTCAAGAACAAGTTTGTAAGTTTGACTAAAATATTTGTAATAATCGTCATTTTTTTCGCATTTGGGTGCCATAGTCATAAACCCGCGCAGACGAATATTCTCAAATTCTGCAAGAGAAAGGCAAAACTGCTCGACGTCTTTTGGCAAGACTCCGCTCTTGTTCTCTTCTTCCCCGATATTTATCTCAACAAGCACGTCCATCACAAGCGAGTGCTTTTTAGCCTGCTTGTCTACCTCACGCGCAAGTGAGAGGGTATCGAGCGAATGTATCATACAAACCTTATCAATTATATATTTTACCTTATTGGACTGCAGCTTTCCTATAAAATGAATATTGAGTCCCTCTTTGTCAAGAGCATCATAGCGCTCGAGCAGCTGTTGCACGCGGTTCTCGCCCACGTCATTTATGCCAAGACTTTTGTGGATATAATTTATCTCACCCGCATCGGCACTCTTTACAGCTGCAAGGAGCTTGACCTCACCGCACCTGTCGGCGCTTTTTTCAGCCATCTCTATACGCCCTCTTATCTCTCCTACGTTTTTATCAAGATATCGGTAATCCATCAATCCAAGATCCTTCCGTCAAACAGACCCGAGCCGCTCACGACAAGCTGTTCGTTGCTCTTAAGATATATCTTATCCTCGTCAGCACCCGTTCCGTCTTTTACTATATAATAATCCGCACCCTCATATATTATTTCAATATTTCGAAGCTGCACTACACTTCCGCTTAAAATATACACGACGTTTTCGTAGTTCACTCTATGCACGCTTGACATGGGAACGTAAATACCGCTCACGCTATCAATCGTGACCTTTGCCGTCTGCTTTCTCTCAAACCCAAAGCCTTCGGGGATCACGTTGGTTTTGAAAACGACTACAGCTCCGCCCGTTTCGGCAGAGGGCAAAATTCTGTCCACCGTCATATTTACGGCAAATCCGCCGCCTCCCGTGAAATTGACCTTGTAAGCCGACCCCTCGCTAAAATATAGAGAATTATATTTATCGATCTCGGTCGCAAAGTACCACGTCGAGTCGTACGACATTTTTCCTATACAGTTGTTTGCTACAGCCGAAAAATCAGGCTCGGAAAAGATCTTTCTGAATCCTTCGGCATCAAGCGTTTTTGCCGCATCTGCCGAGAAGCTCTCCTCAAATCCGTCAACACCCGTATAAAAATATCCGCTGAGCGATGTAGTTATCTCCTCGCTCTCACCGCCCGCCATAAGGAGCTCCTGCCTTTTCTTTGTAAGCTCGTCGAGCATCTGTGTGATAGCAAAATCTTCTTTTGTAAGCATAGCTATCGAGTTGAGCGAAACAAGAAGCTTTTGTTTGTCAGAGGATATCGACGAAAGATCCGCCGACGCTATATCCTTCATCATCGCGTAATACGCATCCGCCGCGCTTGCCTTGAGTCCCGAAAGCTCGGAAACCGACGGCTTATCATCGGTGCTTTTTTTTAGAAGTGCTATCTGCTCATCGAGAATAGAAAGCACGTCTCTGATATTTGCCGTATTTCCTTCCTGATAAACAGTCGCAAGGGGATCTCCCACCGCGACCTTCTCACCGTCAAAAACCGCGTAATCGACAGCTCCCGAATAGCTTGAATTTATAAGAGTTGAATCTCTGAATATATATCCGTCAAACGATACCGACTTTTCTTCGGTGATAGGTCCTACTACAATAACTCCGATCTCCTCCGAAAATAGGCTCGATATATGAAAAACAGCATAGGAGAGCACGCAAAGACATACTACGGCTATTCCGATATTCTTCAGAACAGTACCCTTTTTTTCCCTCATCGCTCTCTCCTATCCTTTAGGTTTATTTATTGATCCTTTTTATGCCGTGCGCATCGACAAGTCGGCAAGCATCAGAAGCTATCTCGTCAAAGCTCCTCTGAACACCGTCACACTCGGCGTCCAAAAAAGTCACGTATTTTTTAGCCGAGAACCAGGTCATCTGCCTTTTAGCATATCTCCTTGTAGCGCACTTAAGAGTTTCAACCGCCTCTTCAAGCGTCGCCTCACCCCTGATGTAACCGAGCATTTCCTTGTATCCTATCGCCTGTGTAGCCGTTGAATTCTTCTCAAAAATGCCGTCACTCAAAAGCATCCTCACCTCGTTAAGAAGTCCGTCCGCCATCATAGCATCGACCCTTTTTTCTATTCTGTCATAAAGGATCTCTCTGTTCCGGTATCGCAGACCGATCACAAGCGCATCATAATCACATTCGGAAAGCTGTGACTCTCTGTCAAGCTCGCTTTTAGTCTTTCCGCCCGTGCGGTATATCTCTATCGCCCTGATAACTCTTTTGACGTTGTTAGGATGTATCGCATCCGCACTTTCGGGATCGATCTCGCGAAGCATTGAATGAAGTGCCTCGTTGCCATTCTCCTCGGCATATTTCTCAAGCTCTCTGCGAAGAGATGCATCTATCTTGGTCTCGCCAAAATCCGACCCTCTCAAAAATGCATCGAGATAAAGCCCCGTACCGCCGCAAAAGATAGGAACCTTGCCCTTTGCAAGGACATTTTCCACCTCTTCTTTGGCAACTCTTACGTAATCGGCGCACGAAAAATCCTCATCGGGCTCTGCAATATCGATCATTCGATGCACTATTCCGCCCATTTCGTTTACGGTGGGCTTTGCCGTACCAATATCCATTCTCCGATATATCTGCATCGAGTCGCAGGATATGACCTCTCCCCCATAAAGCTCGCAAAGCCTTACGGCAAGCGCGCTTTTTCCGCTTGCCGTAGGCCCTGTTATTGCAATTATCTTTGGCTTAAACATAAATTATTTTACGAATTCATCGTAAATAGCCTTAAGCGCCTTTTCAAAATCGTTCTCATCAATACCGACGATTATAGATTTTTCGCTCGAACCCTGGTCTATCATACGAATGTTTACACCAACACCCGAGATAGCGTCAAATACTCTTGCCGCAGTTCCCTTTGCCTTTACCATAGCGCGTCCGACTACCGCCACAAGAGCCACTCCGTCCTCGATCGCTACCGAGTCAGCCTTAACGGCGCGCTTGATAGAGCCGACTATCTTATCTCTCTTCCCCTGTATCGAAGCGGTTGAGAGAACGATACTCATAGTATCTATTCCTGAAGGAAGATGCTCAAAGGAGACCTCATGATCCTCAAGCACCTCAAGCACTTTGCGACCAAAGCCTATCTCTGCATTCATCATATCCTTCTCAATGGATATAACGGAAAATCCCTTCTTGCCCGCAACTCCCGTAATAACCTTCTCGGTATCGTAATCCTGAGTTTCAGACACGATCATAGTTCCCTTGTCCTCGGGCTTATTAGTGTTTCTTATATTTATCGGAATACCCGCAAATCTTACGGGGAATATAGCATCCTCATGAAGAACGGTCGCGCCCATATAAGAGAGCTCACGAAGCTCGCCGTAGGTGATCGTTTCAATAGAGCAAGGATCGTCTACTATTCTCGGGTCAGCCATAAGGAAGCCCGAAACGTCGGTCCAGTTCTCGTAAAGGTCAGCCTCTGCCGCTCTCGCCACGATAGAGCCCGTTATATCCGAGCCGCCGCGTGAAAAAGTCTTGATAGTTCCGTTGGGCATTACACCGTAAAATCCGGGAATGACCGCGTGTGTGTATTTTGCAAGCTCCTCTGCCATCACCCGATTGGTCTTCTCGGCATCAAAAGAGCCATTGTCCTTAAAAAAGATAACGTTTTCCGCGTCTATGAACGAATAGCCGAGATATTTAGCAAGAATAAGACCGTTAAGGTACTCTCCGCGGCTTGCCGCAAAGTCACGTCCCGAGCGGTGCATCATTGCGTTCTTTACGTATTCAAGCTCTCCGCTGATATCAAAATTGAGTCCGAGCTCCTTTATGATGCCGTTATATCTGTCAACGATATTCTGATAATACTCCTCAATATCCTCGTGCCTTTTGATCATATCGTAGCAGGTGTAGAGCATATCGGTGACCTTAGTATCGTCCTTAAATCTCTTTCCAGGTGCCGAGGGCACTACGTATTTTCTCGCAGGGTCAGCCTTTATGATATTTGCGACCTGAATAAAATGCTTTGCATCGGCGAGCGAGCTTCCGCCGAATTTTACAACCTTAGTCTGCATTTGTCTATATCTCCTAAAAATTAATTTCTTAAAAAGGTTTTGCAATATATTATATTAGATTTTATCTGTTTTGTCAATGGCAGAGCTTGAATTTTCTATATACCGCTTTGCCTGAGTCGAGAAGAGCTCGTAATATTTTCCCACCTTCTCCATAAGCTCGGAGTGAGTTCCCTCCTCTACAACACGCCCATTCTCAAGCACCACTATCTTTGACGCGACCGTTGCGCTTGAAAGCCTGTGCGAAACGAAGATAGTCAGCTTGTCCTTGCGGAGCATATCAAACTGATTGAATATCTCCTGCTCGGCAATAGCATCAAGAGATGCCGTCGGCTCATCGAGAATGAGTATATCAGAGTCGGAATAAAAGGCGCGGGCTATCGAAAGCTTCTGCCACTGTCCGCCCGAAAGCTCAATTCCGTCGATCTCAAAATATTTCATAAGAGAGGTATCGTATGACTTCGGCAATTTTTCTATGTAAGCATCTGCATTTGCCATTTTTGCCGAGTTGATAATTCTTTCTCTGTCTGCCTCGGCTTTAATATTTCCGAACCTTATGTTATCCGAAACGCTCTCGGCATATTTTCCGAAATCCTGAAAGATTATTCCGAACAGCTCGTAATATTCCTTAACGCTGTATTCTCTGATATCGCGTCCGTCAAGCAGTATCCTTCCCTCTGTGGGGTCGTAAAGTCTTGTCAGAAGCTTGATAAGGGTGGTCTTTCCCGCACCGTTAAGTCCAACCAGAACGACCGTCTCGCAAGGACGGAATTTCAGACAAACGTCATCAATGACCTTAACGTCGGTTCCCGGATAACAAAAGCTTACGTGATCGAACTCAATGGTATGAGCAATACCGCGCTCGGGGATAAGCGGCTCGTCCGACGCGGGAACGACAGTCGCCTTTTCCTCAAGAAATGAAATCAGGTTATCAATAAAGAGTGTGCCCTCGTAAACCGTAGCCGAAACACCGATAAGTGCCGAAACGTTTGTTGATATCGAGGTAAGCGCACCTGTGTAAAGCGAATAATCACCTATCATTATCTTGCCCGCAAACACAAGAAATGCGATAAGCGCGAAGAACACGCAATTTACGACCGATGAAATAACGGTTATTACACCGTGCCATATATTTTCTCTGACTATCAGCGAGCGCAATCCCTTGTAATAGCCGCCGAAGACCTCGTTATAGCGTCCCACAAAATGGTCGGAAAGTCCGAAAAGACGCACCTCCTTGACCATATCCTTGTTTACCATAAGCGACGAATAATAATTCATCTGTCTGCGTTCCTTAGAGCGTCTGCGCAAATAGTTAAAATGCTTTTTTCGGTATGAGAAATTGATGATCGCAGACGGGATGGATACGGCAAGCATAACAAGGGCTGTCCACCACATACCGGGGTGCTAAGCCTTCCTTCCTCGGATATGGTGGTTTTCCAGCCTCGGCTTGTATAAGTATCAATGATGAAGTAATTCACGGTATTCCTTCCAAGAAGAGAATACTTCAGGACGGAGATCTTGTTAAGATCGACGTCGGTGCATTCTATCGCGGTTTTCACGGCGATAGCGCGCGAACCATTCCCGTAGGAAAGGTAAGCGAAGAAGCGCTGAAGCTTATAGAAGTGACAAGAAACAGCTTTTTTGAGGGTATATATGCTCTCAAGCCCGGAAATCGAATAGGAGACGTGGGAAGTGCAATACAGAACTGCGTTGAAAATAACGGTTTCTCGGTCGTTAAAAAGTATATCGGTCACGGAGTAGGTCGTGAGCTTCACGAATCTCCCGATGTTCCAAACTTTGGAACAGCAGGACGAGGCACAAGATTGTGCTCCGGAATGACACTTGCTATCGAGCCCATGGTAAACGTGGGCACGTCGGAGGTCTATGAGCTGGGAGATGGCTGGACGGTTAAAACGCGTGATGGCGGACTGTCGGCACACTATGAAAACACCGTAGCCATTACGAGCGAAGGTGTTATGATACTTACTCTTATAGATAAAGAGTGGTAAGAGTTGAACAAATCACAAATAAATGCAGAGGAGGGATTGTTCTGCCTAAGGACGATGTGATTGAATTTGAAGGTACAGTAGTTGAGGCACTGCCCAATGCGACCTTCAAGGTAAAGCTTCCCAATGAGCATATCGTAACAGCTCATATTTCTGGAAAGCTCAGAATGAACTATATTAGAATACTGCCCGGTGACCGCGTAACAATTGAAGTATCGGTTTACGATCTTACAAAGGGACGCATAACCTGGCGTGCGAAATAAACGCAAAACTAAATATCAAGAAAGGTATGGTATAATAAAAAATGAAGGTTAAACCATCCGTTAAAAAGATATGCGATAAGTGCAAAATCATAAAGAGAAAAGGCAAAGTCATGGTTATCTGCGAAAACCCCAAGCATAAGCAGAAACAGGGCTGATTGTCAAATTAACAGAGAGGTGGATAAACAGAATGGCTCGTATAGCTGGTGTTGATATTCCTAACAACAAGCGTGTAGAAATCGCCCTTACTTATATTTACGGTATCGGCCGCAAGAGCTCTAACGATATTCTTGCAAAGACCGGGATCAACCCCGACACACGCGCAAAGGACCTTACCGAGGATGAGATAGCAAAGCTTCGTGATGAGATAGAGAACTCCTACACTGTTGAGGGTGACCTCCGCAGAGACGTAGCTCTTAACATCAAGAGAATGGTTGAGATCAACTGCTATCGCGGAATCAGACACAGAAAAGGTCTTCCCGTAAGAGGACAGAGAACAAAGACAAATGCAAGAACCCGCAAAGGTCCTGCAAAGACAATCGCAAACAAGAAGAAGTAAAGGAGAACATGTAAGATGGCAAAAGTTGCAAAGAAAG
>JAZSIV010000123.1:0-8533 GCA_045533995.1 Eubacteriales bacterium | reverse complement strand
ATTCGCAGTATCCACATTCGTCAAACACAGCGCGAAGAATGGACAGACTTGCCTTTTTGGGTCTCATAAATATCAGCTTCATTGGGTGCTTTATGATAAAGAATATCAGACGAGGGTAATGGTTTGTGATTCCCGTAAAGCTTATGCCTGGATGCGTGACCGAAAGGGTCGCTCCCGAGTGGTTCTTAAAAAGCTCATATAGCGAGAACATAAGATATCTTTTTGCGTTTCCGTAGAGCTTTGCAGAGCCTTTGCGGTCGGAAAAATCTATCGAATCAGAGTCGGTCTTTGAGTAATTATGCGCTATACTTCCTACTACCACAACCTTACCGCCCCTCTCGTCAAGTGAGGGGAGAAGCTCTTTTATCATATAGTAAGGAGAGGCAAAATTTATTGTGAATACGTTGTTGTAGCCAAGCGCGGTCGTGCGCCTTGGGATGCTGTACGCTCCTGCATTGTGAATAAAGACGTCTATATTTTCATTTTTAAGAAGCTCTGTTGCTGTATGCACCGAGGAAATATCTTCAAGATCTGCGGTGATGCACTTTACCGATATACCCTCAAAGAGCGTGCAGAGCTCGTAGCGAAAAGACGATGAACGTTCTAAATTTCTATCCACTAATATCAGCGAAGCACCGAGCGACGCGAGGTACAAGCAAAGTGCCTTGCCAAGTCCACCGGTGCTTCCCGTTATTGCTACCGTTTTGCCCGAAAGGGAAGCGGTGTTCTTCTTGAGCCAAGATTTGTAGCATTTGTGGTGCTTGATTTTTGTTTTGTCTGTCATTGTCTATTATTTTTCAGGACCGAAATAATATTTGAGGCACAAAACGAGCATCTTCATCTCGCTTTCTCCGATCTCGGCATAAACGTCAAAGCTTTGTGCCGAGTAGTCTGTAAGGCGCATATTCACCATTCTGTCCTTGTAATTTATAAGATATTGAACAGAGAGAGATTTGTTTGTGTCATTTTCTTCGGGAGCCTTTTCCGATTCAGCATCGGGAGAGGTGTTGGAAGTAGCTTCAGTATCGTCGGAATGGAAAAATGCTCGATAAGCGTCAAGCTCGGATAAGGGCCTGTCAAGATTTATTCTGAAATGGAAGTCGTTTGAAACTCTTATCGTGTCATCATCCTTCCATTCAAGTCCGTCAAGGATCTCCATCATATCGTCAATATAATAGCGAGCAAAATTCTGGGTCTTTCCCGAGCTCCAACCCTCAAGACCGTTTATGGGTTGGATCATATGTATAATAGCAGAGTTGTCCTCATGTGACATATCAAGCTCTAAATCCGTTGTTTCACTTTCGTCAAGGCTTTCGGTTACGCGTTCGGTATTCGGACCGTCGTTATGGTAAAGCACAGAGCATGACGAAAATGACAGAGCAGAACATAGCATGCACAAGGTAAGTAGCAAGCAGATCAATGTTTTTTTCATCGGTGTAGCTTCCTTAATAAATAATATGCGGCAAAAGATAATCTCAGCGCGTCTAAATTATACCATCAAAGACGAAAAAAGTCAACCAAAAGTTAACCACATAAAAAATTCCGCCGCGAAGATTATTCTCCGCGGCGGAATATCATTTTTTAATTAAATTATCCTTCAAAGTTATTTTCGCCCAGATCTACGTTATTGTATTCGGGGTATACGGAGATCATTGGCTCTACATTATCTCCTTTTCTTCTTGCAAGGTAGTTCTTGGTGATCTTTGTAACAACTCCGCTGAGTGCAAGCACACCGATAAGGTTGGGGATCATCATAAGACCGTTGAAGGTATCTGAAATATCCCACGCAAGCGAGGATGTCATTATTGCACCGAATATAACCGTGATAACGTGAATTATCTTGAATACGACTGTTGACTTTTCGCCAAAGAGATATTCCCAAGCCTTCGAACCGTAGTGCGACCAACCGAGAACTGTGGTGAATGCAAAGAGGAACATTGCAATAGCAATGAACTTCTGACCGATATCTCCCCAAGAGAAGACCGTGTTGAACGCGCCACCTACGAGAGTAGCATCGGTAAGGCCTTCGGCAATAACGCCTGTTTTAGCATCAAACACACCCGAGGTAAGAACTACGAGAGCTGTCATGGTACAAACGATCATTGTGTCAGCAAACACTTCAAACACACCCCACATACCCTGCTTAACGGGCTCCTTAATGTTAGAGTTAGAGTGAACCATAACCGACGAACCGAGACCTGCCTCGTTAGAGAATACGCCGCGCTTAAAGCCCTGTGTTACAGCCATACTGATAGCTGCACCGAGCGTACCGCCGACAAATGCCTCAGGCTTAAATGCATTAACAAAGATTGCCTTGAATGCGGGTAATATCTGATCGTAGTTAACGCCGATGATAATAAGGCTTCCTGCGATAAAGATAACGATCATAAAGGGAACGACCTTCTCTGCAACGTTTGCAATTCTCTTAAGACCGCCAAGCGTGATAAGAGCAACGAGAATCATTACAACGATACCAAGAATGAGATTGTAAAGAGAAACTCCTCCAAGAACCTCGATAGAGGAGATAGCTTTAACGTCAAATGCAGTAGCTACGTTAGCAACGATCTTGTTTACCTGACCCATGCTTCCGATACCGAAGGAAGCGAGCATGGTAAAGATACAGAAAAGGAATGCAAGGATCTTACCAATGGTCTTAAAGCCCTTTTTGCTTCCGAGACCGTCGCGGAGGTAATACATTGCACCGCCCGACCATTCGCCGTTCTCGTTGCGCTTGCGGTAGAAAATGCCGAGGACATTTTCCGAATAGTTTGTCATCATTCCAAAGAATGCCGCAACCCACATCCAAAAGACTGCGCCTGCTCCGCCAATGCAGATAGCGGCGGCAACACCGGCAATATTACCCGTTCCAACCGTTGCGGCAAGCGCCGTACAAAGAGCCTGGAAGGGAGATATAGAGCCTTTTTCCTTTGAATGAGAAATAACTTTTTTTGAAAAAAGGCTTCCTATGGTGTTTTTCCACCACAGACGAAGGTGAGATACCTGAAAGAGTTTAGTACAAACAGTCATAAGAATGCCTGTACCGATAAGCAGAAGAAGACCAAACTTGCCCCAAACAACACCGTTTACAGCATTGTTTATTTCTGCCACTTTAGCAAAAAAAGCTTCCATAAAATAAAACCTCCTTGCCGAGTTTTTCTCGGCTCAAAAAATAAAATAAAAAAGAAAACCACCGAAAAATCAGTGGCTCCAAAGAGAAAAAAACTCACGCGAATTGCGTATCCGTCCTTTTACCTGAGAGATTAAATGCAAAATGCATTCTTGCCCCTTCGGTATCCGCGCGCAGGCGAACTTCTCCGGAGTGCTATCCCCACACGGTCCTTACCTTTCGGCACCTGAAAGTTTTACTTCTTCGGTCTGTCGGAGCATACGCTGCGGCATCGTTTCCCGCATGGTTCACATAGCATATTAAGTTGTAAGTTGTAAGTCGTAATTTTTACAACGGAAATGATTATATCACTTTTTTTTACAAAATGCAATAGTATTTTACAAAAAAATTAAATTTTTATTAAAAAATTTTTCTCCCTTTTCGCACTCCCTTTATCTGCCATAGGCGGCGATCACGCTTAAATCCCCCTTTCAAAAACTCCTAAAAATTTTTAAGATAAAAAGTGGAGTATAATCCTCTACGTAGGGTTTGCTGAAATTTCACGTAGAAACGAAAATGTTCGCGTAAACATAAAAATCTCATAAAAGTTTTGTGAGGGTGTGTGGGGGAGTACCTTTTCGAAAAAAGGTACTCCCCGTGAAAAAAACACCCCCGCGAAACCCACAACTTAACTGTTGACTTTTAAGGCTTTTTTTGGTATCATTTTATATATTATATTATAGATCTAAAGGGAGAAAAGTAAAGATGAAGAAGCCACTCAATGAATATATAGAGCACACAGTTCTTTCGGCTTTTGCGACCGAGGACGACGTCCGCCGCGTGTGTGACGAGGCAAAGAAATATAATTTCGCATCGGTTTGTATAAACCCGATGTACGTATCAACGGCAAGTAAGCTTCTTTGTGGAAGCGAGGTCAACGTTTGCACGGTTATCGGATTCCCTCTCGGAGCGAATTCCACCGCTACCAAAGCGGCAGAGGTTACACAGGCTTATATTGACGGCTGTGACGAATTTGACATGGTAATTGCCGTTGGAGCACTCAAGGACAAAAGATACGACTACGTCCGTTCGGATATTAAAGCTGTTGTAAAGGCTGCAAAAGGGAAGACGGTCAAGGTAATAATCGAAACGGCATATCTCACCGACGAAGAAAAGGTGATGGCTTGCAAGCTTTCGGCAGAGGCGGGCGCGCATTACGTTAAGACCTGCACAGGATTTTCAAACGCTAAGGATGCAGAAAATAAGGCGACTGTGCACGACGTAAGTCTCATGAGAGCAAATATTCCCGCCACTATGAAGGTCAAAGCGTCAGCGGGAATAAGATGCTACGAGGACGCGGTAGCACTTATAGAGGCAGGAGCTGACAGACTTGGTACTTCTGCAGGTGTGAAGATCGTCGAAGGATAAAAAACGTGGGAGATAGATCTCCCACCGCTTTTTATTCAAAATAATTTAATTCCAATTTCGTTCTTTCAGCCTTTGCTCCTCGTATCTCTATTATATAGTCTATATACAAAGATCTTTCCGTTTCGATCTTGTTGACTACCTTTAGCGTGTGAACGCAGACCTCAAAGGGCATATAGGGAGTTTTGTATACGCAATGGTGTCTTTTGCCTTCTTCGAACACAAGAGCTGTCGACACACTGCCCTCACGCACCATTGTGATAAGCTCGGGCTCTGCTTCTGAAAATGAAATGGAGGTGGTCGAGCCCTCCATTCCTGTAAGCTCTGTTTCGTCGTAAAGCAGTTCAATACGTCCGTTCTCGTCCTTTTTTATTCCGTTCGTATTGATCTCAAGCTCATCTCCATCGAAAACAGTAAGCTCTTCGGGGATCTTTATTTCCGAAAATGAATCGGCAAGCTCCTCGCAAAGCTGCGAAAAGAGAAATTCGGGGATCTCGTATCTTGTTGATTTTAGTTTCATTCGTATAGCTTGCTTTTTCATTTGTTACCTGCCTTGCCTATATAGAATAGAAATATTTTAGCATATAATGCCTTTTATTTCAAGAAAATTAAAGAAAAATGATAATTTTTTTCAATATATTTTAAATAATATTTGCCAAAACTAATTTTTTATGGTATAATGAAATATCTTTTTTGACAAAAACCAAAAGAAAGAGAGGTAATCAATTTGAATTTTGAACTTTTGGCTTTAATAATTTATTTTGCAGCTATGATGACTGTCGGTGTCGTCTTCTTCGTTAAATCGAAGAGCAATTCTGATAAGGACTACTTCCTTGGTGGCAGATCAATGGGTCCTTGGGTAACGGCGATGAGCGCGCAGGCTTCCGATATGAGTGCGTGGCTTCTTATGGGACTTCCCGGAAGTATTCTTGCGTTTGGTCTTGGTCAGGCTTGGATCGGCATTGGTCTTGCGATCGGTACTGCGCTTAACTGGATACTTATTGCACGCCGCTTGCGCCGCTTCTCGCAGGCAGCCAACGATTCTATAACTCTGCCCCAGTACCTTTCAAACCGCTTTGTTACAAAGAGCAAGACGTTGCAGATCGTTTGTGGGATTGTTTTCCTCGTTTGCTTCACAGTTTATGTTGCTTCAGCATTCGTTGCAGGTGCAAACGTGTTCACATCACTTTTCCCGAACATTGAAAAGAGTCTTGCGATGATAATATTCGCAGCAATACTTATCGTTTACACCTTCCTTGGCGGTTATAAGGCAGTGTGCTGGACCGACTTCTTCCAGGGTCTTTTGATGCTCGCTGCTGTTCTCGCGGTTCCGATAATCATCGCTTTCACAAGGGACGTGGATGCTTCTGCTCTGGACAAATTAGTCATAGCGGCGGACGGAACAACATATTCCTTTATAACAAATATCTTTGCAGCCCCCGCTTCAGAGATCGCAAGCGGACTTGCTTGGGGACTCGGATATTTTGGAATGCCGCACATTCTTGTCCGTTTTATGGCCATCAAGAAGCCTTCTATGGTCAAGAAATCAGCGGTGGTTGCGATCACTTGGGTCGTTCTCTCACTTGGCGCGGTTATCGTTATAGCATATTTGGGCAGAATACTCGTTGGAGCGCAGCTCCTTGCAGATGGAAATCAGAGTATGGTATTTATCGAGCTTTCGAGAATGTTGTTCCCGCCTTTTGTCGCAGGACTACTTCTTTCAGCTATCATTGCCGCATCTATGTCTACGGCTGACAGCCAGCTTTTAGTTGCTTCTTCCTCATTTACATCTGATATTTATAAGCCGATCATACGCAAGAACGCTTCCGATAAGGAGACCTTGTGGGTAGGACGCGCGGTGGTTCTCATCGTTGCTGCCGTTGCGTACTTTATCGCAAGCAGCAAGGGAGAGGGCGCGCAGGCTATTATGAACCTTGTTGAAAACGCGTGGGCAGGATTTGGCTCTGCATTCGGCTCTGTAGTTATTCTTTCGGTGTTCTGGCGCAGATTTACATATAAGGGCGCTCTTGCGGGTGTTATCGTGGGTGCTCTTGTTGACGTTCTCTGGCTGGCATTTCTTTCCGGACCTACCGGTATATACGAGATCATTCCCGGATTTGCGGCAAGTATGATCGCGGCAGTAGTTGTAACGCTTCTTGATAAGAAGCCCTCCGATGAGGTTACAGCTATCTTTGACGAAGCAACAAAGCCCGATGAAGAATAAAAAAACGATATAAAAAACAACCTCAGAAATTGCTTCGGGTTCTAAAGGACAGAAAAATAGCCGATATGGATTTTTATTCCGTATCGGCTATTTTCTGTTGCACCGCCGCATTCGGTGGAGAGTAAGTGCGCATTTCCTGATAGTTTTTAGTGATATGCTGTCTTCGACAGCGTGATATTTTTGCTGCCGCAAAAGTGATATTACTCTGCAGGCAGAGCAGTTATATTCTATTCGCCCCTATAAACTCGCGAAGCGAATATCACTCGGCGTAAGCCGAATACCACTGCACAGCAATACAACTCGCCGCAGGCGAATAGAGTTGGCGTTGTGTCCTTAGGAACACAACGCCATAAGCCTGAGGTTGTTTTTAGTTAAATAAGATTTATAAACAATCCGCCGACAACGGTTCGATTTTTGAATGCGCGGTGAGCCGCCGTGCTTGTGTAATACCAGTCGGTAAGGGGAACACGGTCGGGTGATTCATTTATCATATTCATTATGCTCTGACATACAAGATCAAAATATTCCTTGTCATCGGTGATGCGAGTGGTCCACATAAGCCAGTCTATTTTTGTGTAGTCTGAGCGGTTGTCAAGCGGAACACCGTAGCGGTTGAGCTTTGAACGATAAACGTCGATCTCATCTTTCTTTACCTCATCAGAGAACACGTTGTATCCAAGAAGAGAATCCCAAATAAGATTGTATTTAAGACTCCAGCTGTCAGCGTTGTCAAATGTAAGACGAGTTCCTGTGTGGTTTGCCTTTGCATCTGTCTCCCACCTTTTAGCATAATTCTTTGCGATTTCAAGGTATGAGGTGTCGCCCGAAAGGTCGGAATAAGCCGCAATACCGAGAATCGCCTTTAAACTTAGATTGCAGTTGCGCGCGAGATGCCCCGCAAAATCGTCGGTGCAGAGCTGATCTTCGGGGTCGTATCCGTATTTTATAAGATAGTCTGCCCACTGCTTCATAAGCTCTCGGTTATCGTCAAATAGTGAGGTGTCGCCGCCCGAATATTTCTTGACGGCGGCAAGGCAAAGTAGCATATTGCCCGATTCCTCAACCGGCATCTGCTTTTCGTATCTTAATTTGCCCTTTACTACCGCACCGTAGGAATCAAGCGATTTTGCCATTGATCCGTACACCTGACCGTTGGCTATCGGATACTGACCTACGTCGTGAGGCGCAAAATCATAAGTCCACTCCTCCGACTTTGCATACTTGATAATCGGACGAAGCATTCCTTTTACGAGCTCGGGGCAGTATTTAAGGAAAAGCGGGATAGAAGGATAGGTAACGTCAAGTGTGCCGATACAACCGTTGGAATCGCATTCCTTTGAGAGGAATATGATATTTCCCTCGGTGTCCTCAACGAGTTTATGAGCCGCTATTGCCTGACGGTATGCGAGGGTGATTATCTTCTGATAATTCTCGCCAAGCTTTGCACATTCCGCCGTCAGCTCAGTATCAAACTTGTCGCAAAGCTTTTTGATCTCGTCATACTCTTTTATCGCTGCACTAACCATCTCTCCAAAGCTGTCAAAATGCTTGGTGTAATATTCACGAAGTTTTACTCCAAAATATTCTATGGGATAGATCTCATCATAAGCGAGCGTTATCACGCCCTCGTTATCCTCTCTTGTTACAAGGAGATAGGGATTTTCACCGAAAGCATCGTAGATGCGGTTCATAGGCAATAAACGAAGCGACGTATTGTCTATGAAATTAGCTACGACCGCGTTTTTGTCGCAGAGATGGAGATAACCCCAGTCGATCAT
>JAZSIV010000161.1:0-6961 GCA_045533995.1 Eubacteriales bacterium | reverse complement strand
GATCCGACTTACGAGAAAAGGCATCAAGGAAATATCCTTGATGCCTTTTCTGGCACGGCGTAAGGGATTCGAACCCCCGACCTTTTGGTTCGTAGCCAAACACTCTATCCAGCTGAGCTAACGCCGCAAGCGTACTTTCGTACCCGAATATATTACCACAAGTTTTGAGAATTGTCAAGACCTTTATGTAAAATTTTTGTGTTTGCTTGCTTTTTAGCTTAAAAATTATATTATTACTACAGTTGAGGATGCCTGTCTCTACAAAATTTGTGCGACACCTGTTTGTCTTATATCCCACAATATGCGGACGCTGGTCTGTATAATAAAAATGTTTGAGAAATTTTTGAAAGGGGTGCAGGGAGAAATTTTTGACAAAAGCTTCCCCCTGCATATTAACCTATCTAACTAAATATCAGCATCTTTCATATATTCACTGCCGTGTTCTGCTATAAACGCCTTACGGGCGGGCAGGTTGTCGCCAAGCAGAGTGTCAAAGATCAGCTCGGTCTGCGCCGCGTCGGTAGGAGTTACGGCGATAAGACGGCGCGATGCGGGATTCATAGTTGTCTGCCACATCATCTCGGGCTCGTTTTCACCAAGTCCCTTTGAACGCTGAATGGTATATTTTGATCCTTCAAGCTTTTTAAGTATCTCTGCTTTTTCAAACTCGTTGTATGCGAAGTAAATATCATTTTTGCAGGTTATCTCAAACAGGGGAGATTCGGCAATAAAGACCTTGCCTTCCTTAAGAAGCGTGGGAAGAAGTCGGTAGAAAAGGGTGAGCAGAAGGGTGCGGATCTGGAATCCGTCCTCGTCGGCATCGGTACAGATGATTATCTTCGACCAACGGAGCTGACTCATATCAAAGGTCGCAATATCTCCCTTGACCTTTCCGTTGACCTCAACACCACAGCCAATTACCTTAAGAAGATCGGTTATTATATCGTTCTTAAATATCTTTTCGTAGGTGCTCTTAAGACAGTTGAGCGTCTTTCCTCGAACGGGAATGATCGCCTGAAAGAGCGCGTTTCTTGCGAGCTTACACGAGGTAAGAGCCGAATCACCCTCAACTATATAAAGCTCGCGCTCGTTCGGATCTTTTGAGCGGCAGTTTACGAATTTTTCAACGTGATTTGCAATGTCGATAGTACCCGTCAGCTTTTTCTTTATGTTAATGCGGGCAGCCTCGGCAGACTCGCGGCTGCGCTTGTTTACGAGCACCTGATTTGCAAATATCTCTGCCTGCATAGGATTTTCGAGGAAGTATATCTCAAGATTTTGCTTCAGAAAATCGGTCATTGCCTCGTAAATAAAGGTGTTTGTTATAGATTTTTTGGTCTGGTTTTCATACGAGGTCATCGTAGAAAAGCTGTTTATAACGAGAACGAGACAGTCGGAAACATCGGCAAAGGAGATCTTTGCCTCGTTTTTGTTGTACTTTCCGTTGGATTTCATATATTTGTCGAGCGCGTTTACAAATGCAACCTTTACTGCCTTGTCGGGTGAGCCGCCGTGCTCGAGGTAGCTCGAGTTGTGATAATATTCAAGGGCTGACGTGGTGTTTGACACACAGAATGAGAAATCAGCCTTGAGCTTGTATTCATCCTTGTCGGCGCGGTCGCGTCCCTGTGTTTCAAGATGCCAGAGCACAGGGGCGGTCAGACTGTTCGGACCTGCAAGCTCGGATATATAATCGGCAATGCCGTTCTCGTAAACGTATTTTTCCTCGGTAAATTTTCCGTCGTCGCCCTGAAGATGCAGGGTAAAGCATATCTTCGGATTGACTATCGCCTGACGCTTGAGCGTCTCGCGGAAAAAGTCGTGGGGGATATTTATGTCGGTAAATACTTCAAGGTCTGGTCGCCAGTGAACTCGCGTTCCCGTTCTTCTCTCGTTTTTGCCGAGAGGACGGGTCTCAAGCTCGCTTACCGGCTCTCCTTTTCTGAAGCTTATCTTGTGCTCGTTTATTCCATCATAAGAAAAGACGTCCATAAATTCGGATGAATACTGCGTTGCGCAAGCGCCAAGACCGTTAAGTCCGAGCGAGTACTCGTAGGCAGATTCATCGTTGTTGTTGTCGTATTTACCGCCCGCGTAAAGCTCGCAGTATATAAGCTCCCAGTTATATCGCTCTTCAGCCTCGTTGTAGCCGAGAGGAACTCCGCGTCCGCGGTCGTTAACGCTGATAGAACGGTCGGTATAAACGGTTATCTCTATCTCGTTTCCATAGCCCTCACGCGCCTCGTCGACCGAGTTTGAGAGTATCTCGAAAAATGAGTGCTCACAGCCGTCAAGACCGTCCGAGCCGAAGATAACACCGGGGCGTTTTCTTACTCGGTCGGCGCCTTTTAGCGATTTTATACTTTGGTTGTTGTATTCGGCAGTTTGTTTTTTTGTTGCCATTTTTATTCTTCCTTATTTTTTATTCAGACTAAACGGTCGCTTCGCGCGGCTTGCACAGGTCTTCCCACGAAAGGGCGCGAGAAAAAGTAAAGAGCTCGTCGCAGGTAAGCTCTATGGCACTGTTGGAGCTTCCCGCGGCAGGGAAAACGGTGTCAAATCGGCGCAGAGATACGTCGAGGTAGACCTTAACGTTCTCGGGTAGCGCAAAGGGGCAAACTCCGCCCACGGCATGTCCCGTGTGCGCAAGTGCCTCGTCGGGCGAGAGCATTCTCGGCTTGAGGGCGAATCTGTCCTTAAATTTGCGGTTATCTATCTTCACGTCGCCCGCGCAGACAACGAGGATACACCCGCCGTCGCCCGAAGAAAGAGAGATAGATTTTGCAATTCTTGCGCCGTCAATGCCAAGGGCTGTTGCGGCAAGCTCGACCGTCGCGCTTGAAACGTCGAATTCAAGAACTCGGTCAGCCGCGCCGAATTCTTCAAGATAATTTTTTACATTCTCAATAGACATATTTTGTACTCCAAGCCTAAAACAAATCATATATATTGTATTATAACAAATTTTTCTTATTTTGAAAAGGGGTATTTTTCAATTATTTTTCCGCCGAGTGAAAAATATTAAATTTTTTATTGCATTAACAAGAATATAATTATATAATATAATTGATTTATAAAGAAATTTGGGGGTGGCACGCGTGAAAAGCAACGTCGGGATCCTTAATTTAATAGACAAAAGCAGTTGCGCCGTGCTCGGATACGGCGTGTCAAACAGACCGCTTGTTGACTTTTTGCTCTCGCATGGCGCGTCGGTCACCGTTTACGACCAGAAGGATGCAGAAAGGCTTAGATGTGAGGCGAGCGAGCTCGCAGAAAAGGGAGTAAGACTTGTTTGCGGCAAGGACGCATTTGATAAGATATGCGAAGATCTTATATTTCGCTCGCCGGGTATCCGCCCAGATATAGAGCCGCTTGCAAAGAGAGCTCGCGAGGGAGCTGTAATATGCTCTGAAATGGAGCTTTTCTTTGAGCTTTGCCCCGCAAAGACCTTTGCTATCACGGGAAGTGACGGAAAGACGACGAGCACCACTCTCACATATCTCTTTTTTGAGGAGCAGAGCAAGCGAGGCGGCTGTGGAAAGGTATACCTTGGCGGAAATATAGGAAATCCCCTTTTGCCCGAGGTCGAAAAAATGACGGGTGACGACATTGCCGTGCTTGAGCTTTCAAGCTTTCAGCTTATGGGGGGCGGATGCACTCCACACGCGGCGGCGATAACGAATATAACCCCTAATCACCTAAATTGGCACACCGATATGGAAGAATACATAGCGGCAAAATGCGCTGTCGTACAGAATGATACCGCATCTGTCGTGCTCAATTCGGACAATGCCGTTACGCGTTCGCTCACCTTTGACGGCTCTGTTACACGCACGTATTTTTCGTCGACCTGTTCATCTTATATAGAGACTGTTCCGAGCGGAGCAGAGGGCGCTTGTGCGCTCTTCATAAAGAATGGCGAGATAGTTTTTTCGGACGGCGAGAGTGAAAGAGCACTATTGAGAATAGCCGATATCAAGCTCCCCGGAAAGCACAACATAGAAAATTATATGACGGCGATAGGACTTACCTACGGTCTTGTCGACCCCGAGATATACAGCGAGGTAGCGCGCACCTTCGGCGGAGTTGAGCACAGACTCGAATTTGTTGCAAGGATAGACGGAGTGAGCTACTACAACAGCTCGATAGACTCCTCTCCTACAAGAACTGCGGCGGCGCTTTCGGCACTTGACGACCGAGAGAGGGTTATTGTTCTCTGCGGCGGCTCGGACAAAAACATAGACTTCTTACCGCTTGCCGAGGCTCTCACAAAATATGCCCGCGCGGTCGTGCTCAACGGCGAGGCGGCGCAGAAGATAAGAAAAAGGCTTGACGAATATCTGGCACAGAACGAAAGCCAGCTTCAAATTTATGAGCAAAAGACACTTTCGGGAGCAATGGACGTTGCCCGACAGATAGCGCAAGAGGGCGACACGGTGCTTCTTTCTCCCGCCTGCGCAAGCTTTGACCAGTTTACAAACTTTGTCGAAAGGGGCAGGTTTTTCAAGAATACCGTTCTTTCGTGGCGCAAAGAGGAAAATTAACAAATACGTGATGATATCATAAAAAATATCTGATATAATGTTTATCAGTATGATAATGACAAGGAAGGCTAAATAAATGAAAAAATTAATTGCGATAATTCTCGCGCTTATGATCTGCGCGTCGTTGGTCGGATGTGCAACCGACGGTGCTCCTGACGGAATGACGTCGGCAACGCTTGAGGGTGAGCCCTTTGTGCTCTACGTTCCCGAGGGATTCATTATAAATACTTCAAGCGGAATTTCAAGCGCGTATTATTCGTCAGTCGATAATAACAGTCTGACTGTAAGCGCACGCTATACTGCCGCAGGCGATAAAACTCTTGACGAGTATATGGAATATTGCGCTAACGCGTATGCCGAGTCGCTCGAGGGCTTTGAGAAGACGGCAGAGGTGTCGGGTGCGATGCTTGCGGGCTCTGATGCGAGAAAGCTTGCGTATAAAATGACGGTCGACGGAGTTGACTACAAGGCGGTTCAGATAACCGTCAAGTACAACGGCGATATGATCTCTCTTAATTACTATACAACGGGTGACGGAATGAACGTTTTTGCCGATCTTATCGCCGAGATCGTTGAGAATTTCAAGCTTTGCGAAAAGACCGCGCAGACGGGCGACTGTGTTACCGACAAGAAAACTCCCGAGGGAATGAAGATAGCGTCCTCCGACGTGGTCGAGTACCGCTTCTACGTTCCGATGAGCTGGGTGTGCAACTCCGAGAGCGGAATCTCCGAGGCTTACTATCCCGAGAGCGAGAAAACGAACGTGACGGTAACGTCATTCTCGCCAAGCAATGACATAACGCTTGACGAATATTATGCCGACTGCCTTGAAGATTACGAAAAGAATATAGAGGGCTTTGGTCTTGTCGGGGAGACGACCGACGTCACAGTTGCCGAAAAGGCGGCAAAGAGATTTACCTTTATCGCAAAGTACGACGGAGTTGATTACAAGATCTGTCAGGTCGTTCTCTGGTCAGGGCAAAACGGACTTTTCTATACCTTTACCTATACGGCAGTCGAGCAGAATTTCGACTTGCACATAGCCGATTTTGACGCTATGCTCGGCGCATTTATTTTCAGATGATAGGTGCGGAGATAGGCTGATGAAAAATTGTGAAATTATCTATCTTGACAACAGCGCGACCACCGAGATAAGCGCCCTTGCTAAGGCGAAGATGACAGAGGCGATGGAGAATTACGGAAATCCGTCTTCGCTGCATTTTGCGGGTGAGAGCGCGGCAAACGAGCTTCGCGATGCTCGCAAGGCAATTCTCGCCACCCTTGGCATAAGGGCGTTGAAGGACGAGCAGTACAGACAGCTTGTATTTACCTCGTGCGGTACTGAGGCTACCTCGCTTGCCATTTTCGGCACGGCTTATGCCAAAAAGCGCAGAGAGGCAAGCCGCATCATAACCACCGATTCGGAGCATCCGTCGGTCGCAAATGCCCTTTCTCGGCTTGAGGAGGATGGCTTTGAGGTAGTGAGGATCTCCACTCGTGGCGGCAAGCTTGACCTTGAAATGCTGAAAGGAGCTCTCGACAAGCCGATATTTATGGCGAGTATGATGCTCGTTAACAACGAAACGGGAGCGCTTTACGATATAAAAAGCGCATTTGAAATGATAAGACGGGCAAGTCCCGGTGCAGTATTACACTGTGATGCAGTTCAAGGATATCTCAAATATAAATTTACTCCCGCCTCAATAGGAGCAGACCTTGTAACCATCAGCGCGCACAAGATCCACGGACCTAAGGGTGTAGGCGCTCTTTATATCGCGCCGCATATCTTAAAGGAAAAGAAGATAGTTCCATTTCTCGTGGGCGGCGGACAGGAAAACGGTATGCGCTCGGGAACGGAGAATATGATAGGTATTCTCGGCTTTGCCGCGGCGGCATCGGAGGGCTTTGCAAAGCTGACCGAAACCGTTACAAAGGTCGCAGAGCTACGCGATCATGCAGAAAAGAAGCTGTCGGACATTGAGGGCATTACTATTAACAAGCCCGAGGGAATGCGCGCTCCGCACATTCTGAACATAACTCTGCCCAACATCAAGAGTCAGACGATGCTCAACTTTCTTTCATCAAAGGGGATCTTTGTTTCAAGCGGATCGGCTTGCTCCTCGCACGCAAATCATCCAAGCGCATCCTTGCTCGCGTTCGGTCTCGATGCGCACAAGGCGGACTGCTCCTTGCGTATCAGCTTTTCGGAATACAACAGTCTCTCCGATTGCGATGCGCTTGCCGCGACTCTCGCTGACGGTATTAAGATGTTAGTTAGGATCAGAAGATAGAATAGAGATAATACAGGGGGGGAGGCTTTTTGCAAAAAGCCTCCCCCCTGACCTCCCTCAAAAAACCTTTCGGACTATTTTTTAGGGTGTAACTAACGTCTTTGTGTTGTGGGATATATGGTGCAA
>JAZSIV010000049.1:0-12052 GCA_045533995.1 Eubacteriales bacterium | reverse complement strand
AGGTTTTTGATTTGTCAGTATATAACGTAAGCGTCGGGATATATACTCTCGGCTGTAAAGTAAATCAATATGAATCAGAAGCTATTGCAGAAAGCTTTGCTTCTTATGGCTGTCGCATCTGCTCTCCCGAGGACATCTGCGATATATATATAATAAACACCTGCACCGTTACCGCCGAATCGGACAGAAAGGCAAGACAGTTTATAAGACGTGCGCGTTCACATAACCCCCAAGCGTACATCCTTGTGACAGGCTGTATGGCGCAGACCTATCCCGAGGAGATAGCGAAGATAGACGGGGTTGATTATATATGCGGAAACACGTCCAAACTATCGGTAGTAAAAGCCGCCCTCGAGCTTGTTGACAATAATAAGAAAAACGACAAAGCTATAATAAAAACAAACGATATAAACAACAGCCCTTTTGAAAAAATGAGCATTACTCATTTTGACCGTACACGAGCATATATAAAGATCGAGGACGGTTGCGAAAATCACTGCACGTACTGTATCATTCCCTCTGCACGCGGGAAGATACGTTCAAAAGATCCTTCTGACGTAATAGCCGAGGTCGAGGAGCTTACCCGCAGAGGTTGCCGCGAAATAGTTCTTACGGGAATTGAAACGGCATCTTACGGCAAAGACCTTGACACAACAGATCTTGCCGATCTCCTTTGCAGAGTTGATAAAATAAATGGTATCGGCAGAGTGCGTCTCGGCTCGCTCGATCCCTCTCTTATCAATCAGAAATTCGTTGACAAGATCGCGGAATTAAAGTCCCTCGCACCCCATTTTCATCTATCACTGCAAAGCGGTAGCGACAGGATACTCGCTCTTATGAAACGAAAATATAATTCTGCAATGGCAATGAGAGCCATAGAGCTTCTCAGAAATAATATTCCAAACGTACAGTTCACCACAGACGTTATAGTCGGATTTCCGGGTGAAACCGAGGAGGATTTTTGTCGAACACTTGAATTTGCAAGGCAAGCAAGCTTCCTTAAAATACACATTTTTCCCTACTCAAAGAGAAAAGGAACGCTTGCCGCACAAATGCCCGATCAGCTCTCAAAGCAGATAAAGCACGAGCGCCTTATGCGCCTATCCGAGATCGAGTACGAAACGAGAAAAAATATTCTTAACGATCAGATAAAAAACAGACCCGAAGCGACAGTTCTTTTTGAAAGCTTTGAGAATGGTATGGCTTTCGGTCACACCGATAATTTTATTGAGGTCGCCGCACCGTCAGACGTACCGCTTCATTCGGAATTCAGAAAGGTCTTTTTGAAGACCGCCGACACAAACGTCTGCTTTGGAGAGATAATATAAGGCAAGGAGGAGAATATGAACAACGATATCCAATCAACAAAAACAAACGATCAATATCTCCTGCCCGATAATTTTATCAAGCTGACCGAAGCGCAGCTTTCTTCTCTGCGCGATTCGCTTGGATTATCTATGCCGCAGAAATTATTTGCAAAATTGGGCAAATGCATGTGGATAGAGAAAATTGAACCCGAATTAAACTTTATAAACCTGTTTGAAGAGCTTTGGAGGGCTGCCTCAAAAAGCATTTCAAATATCAAAATTTCAGATTTCTTTGCAGATGACACGGAAATAATCAGGACTCTTAGCGACCTCTATTCAAAGGCAACAGACCTTGAAGTTTTTGATGGCTCGCCAATGTCTATCGAGAATTTTGTATCTCTTTCCCAAAACTATTTTGAGAAAATAGGAATAAGTTCGCCCGATATTATATTACCACCCGAGGAATATTCTTTTTCCGGAATTACAGTATGGAATAACTCCAAGGAGCCTGCGTTTTGCTTTAAGAACAACTCCCAGCAAAAGCTTCCCTACGGATATATTGACGAAGAGAAAAAAAGCAAGCAGAACCCGACATCTCTCCTATCGGGACAGTTGTCTGAAAATACTGTGTTTGCCATTATCTACAGCAAGTGCAACCGAGCCGAATATCTTGATAAATACAACACACTTGTGTCCACTTCTGCTTTTAAGAAAAACTCACAAAAAGCTGTAGAAATAAATGAGTTAGGAATTTTGACAGCTCTGCTCACCCTAACCCACGGTGTAAGTATTGATATGACTGCCCTGCCCTTTGACAGTTCAAAGGAGGGAGAACTGTCTACACTTGTAAGCTGTGGTAAAGGCTATTATATTATCGCTTTTAACGTGGACAATGAAGATGCTTTGGCAGAAGCGGCATCCGAATGCGATTTGGAGCTTTATGTATTTGCAAAAAATATTAATAAGCATTATGTTGTGATAAACAACGGCATAAAGGAATACAACGTTAAGCAGTCACTCTTCAGAAGTATAGCAGAAACCGTTCATACCTATTCTGTAAAGATAGAAAAAGAAAGCTTTAGTCCTACAGATTATACCGACGATTTTTCGGTCAACTGCGCTGATGGATCAAATTGCACTCAAAACGATATTTTTATATCGACTCTTTATTCAAATGATAATTCAAATTTTGTAAAGGGTATAAACGTTGTTATCGACTCTGTCCTTCCTCTTCTTCTGAACGGAATTGATCGAAGAAATATAGGGCTTACATTCAAATACGGACTGCCCGCAAGTATCACATCTATTGGCAAGGGACTTGCACTCATCCTCGGAGCTTACAGGGCAATGATGGAGCTGTGCATTCCTGACAAATATTCAAGTCTTGTATTTAATGACCTTGATAATTCCTCGGTGCTTTGCACCGCATACGGAGCCGGTTCGGATAAAAACGTACCAAAAACGTTTGTAGGCGAAGGAGAGCACGTTTATTTGTTGACCTTTGCAAGACAAAGCAATTCAAATCCCGAACTTATGCCCGATTTTGACGATCTGCGAAAAATGTGCGATCATATCGCTTATCTTTCTGAAAACGGGGATATCAAATCGGCTCGCACATTCAACGGCTCTATAAAGGATACAGTAACAGCTATGTGTAATAAGGACATTGAATTTATTCCGAACGACACAGAGCTTTTCGCGGATAACTTATATGCCCAGGGCATTATAATAGAAACATCCGACATTATAAACGCTAAAAAGCTCGGAACACTTCGCAAGCTTTCCGACAATAACGAAGCATAAAAGAAAGGTTTAGTTATGGTTTCTAAAAAGAAAACGGCAGTAGTCAGCGGCGGTTCGAGAGGGATCGGCAAAGCTATTGTTGAAGCATTTGTCAATAACGGCTACAAGGTTGCATTTATTTATAAAAGCTCTGATGATGCGGCAAAAAAGCTTTCGGACGATACGGGAGCTTATATGATAAAAGCCGATATTTCGAAACCTAATGAAGCGGCAGAGGCAATAAAAAAGGCATACGAGCTTTTAGGTTCAATAGACGTTATTGTCAACAACGCGGGTATTGCGCAAATAAAGCTCTTTACCGACATTACCGATGACGATTTTAACGCCATGCTCTCTACCAACCTTGGCGGAACGTTCTATCTGTCGCGCGAGGCTTCAAGATATATGATATCAAGCAAATACGGCAGAATAATCAACATAGGCTCAATGTGGGGCAAATGCGGAGCGTCCTGCGAAGTGCACTACTCGGCTTCAAAGGCTTCTATTCGCGGTTTCACGATGGCTCTCGCCAAGGAGCTCGGCCCCTCGGGCATTACGGTAAACTGCATTGAACCGGGTGTGATCGATACCGAAATGAATTCCTCGCTTGACGACGAAACGATAAAAGAGCTATGCGACAATACTCCTTTGATGCGTCTCGGAAGACCTTCGGACGTTGCGGAGCTTGTCCTCTTTATCGCATCCGACAAAGCTGATTTCATAACGGGGCAGATAATCGGAGTTGACGGCGGATTTGCTATCTAAATATTAAAAAATTGACAATTTCAAACTTGAAAAATTCTTTATATTGATATATAATAAAAAGTAATTTATTTTATGATCTACGTGGGAAAGGAGATGCTTAAAATGATCAATATCATCGGTATAACGGGACCGAGCGGCTCGGGAAAAAGTCTGCTTTGCCGTCTTCTCAAAGAAAAGAATATCGAGATAATTGACGCTGACGAGCTCTATCATTCCCTTCTCGTTCCCGACTCGCGTTGCACGGTGGCACTTGCAGAAGCTTTCGGCAAGGACATTCTCGACGTGGACGGAACACCGAACAGAAAAAAACTTTCAAAAATCGTTTTTTCATCGCCCGAAAAGCTTGAGGTGCTTAACAGACTTGTTCTCGGCTTTGTTATTGATGAAATAAAGTCTATTATCACATCACTTGAGCAAAAAAACGTTAAAAACGTTGCTGTGGATGCGCCCACACTTATTGAATCGGGCTTTCATTTGGAATGTGACTACGTTGTTTCTATTCTTGCATCAAAAGAGGAGCGCATTGAGAGGATATGCAAGCGCGACGGACTGTCACAAGAGAGCGCCCTTATGCGTATAGAAAATCAAAAGCCAGATGAATTTTATATCAGTCATTCGGATCTTGTAATTACGAACAACACAAACGAAATAGATTTTGAAAGATCGGCAACCGATATTTTTGATAAAATACTTAAAGTCTGATATTCTCCAAAGGAGACACTAATGAACTTAAAGCTGAAACGTCCTGCTATAATTGCAATTATTTTATGCCTTTCCTTGATAATAGGTCTTGGGATCGACCTTGTCTGGGATCTTGTAGACAGAACGGTATATCCCCAGAAATATTCTGAATACGTATCAAAATACTCTTCCCTTTACGGTATTCCCGAGGAAGTTATATATGCGACGATAAAGATAGAAAGCGGATTTGATCCCGAAGCAGTCTCGGTAGCGGGTGCTATGGGACTTATGCAGCTTATGCCCTCTACCTTTGAGTGGCTGACAGGCGATGAGCACCTTGGCGAGTACCTTGTGACCGATGAACTTTTCGATCCCGAAGTAAACATCCGTTACGGTACATACTACCTGAAATATCTCTACACGAAATTTGACCACAACTGGAAAACGACAGCCGCGGCATATAACGGCGGTGAGGGAAACGTGATGAAATGGCTTGCCGACCCTAAATATTCCGACGGTGAAGGAAATCTTACGGACTATCCAAAAAGCTTTGATGAAACAAAAAATTACGTAAGTAAGATAAGTCGGGCAAGAGATATGTACCATAATCTCTATTACTCAAAATAATTTATGAGGTGAAATATGAAAAACGAGCTTGCATACGAAAAGAAAACGGTATATAAAAAGCTTTCGGGCGATATTATAAAAAAAGCATTTGAATACTCGGAGGGCTACAAGAGCTTTATCGACGCGGCAAAGACCGAGCGAGAGGCTGTTTGTGAGGCAATTAAATTGGCAAAGGAGAAAGGCTTTTCTGAATATAAGCTTGGAGACAGCATTAAGACGGGAGATAAGCTTTATTACAACAACAGAGGAAAGAATCTCTTCCTTTTCAGCGTTGGTAGTGAGCCTCTTGAAAGCGGCATAAGAATAACTGCCGCGCATATAGATTCTCCCCGAATCGACCTCAAGCAGTGCCCTCTTTACGAGGACGGAGGAATGGGATTTTTCAAGACACATTATTACGGTGGGATCCGTAAATATCAGTGGCTTGCTCTTCCCTTGGCTCTGCACGGTGTTGTCGTTAAGGAAGACGGAGAAAAAATTGAAATAGTCATAGGCGAGGACGAAAACGATCCCGTATTTTATATAAACGATCTTCTTCCCCACCTTGCACACAAGCAGGAAAAGCTTCCTATCGACGAGGCTGTTGACGGAGAAAAGCTGAATATCCTTATCGGCAGTATGACATCATCGGAAGAAAAATCAACTGTCAAAGAAAACATTCTTAATATACTTTACGACAAATGCGGCATTAAGGAAGAGGATTTCCTGTCTGCCGAGCTTTCGGTCGTTCCCGCAGGACGCGCACGCGACCTCGGATTTGACCGTTCAATGATCTGCGCTTACGGACACGACGACAGGGTGTGTGCATATCCGGCACTCACCTCTATTCTTGAATGCTCGGACAGCAAGCATACCCTTCTCTGCATTCTTGCAGACAAGGAAGAAACGGGAAGCGACGGAAACAGCGGTATGCAGTGTGAGATCATGCTTGACCTTATCAATGAAATTTCTCGATCACAAAATGCCAACCCCGCTGTTGTCAGAGCAAATTCAAAGTGCCTTTCCGCAGACGTTTCTGCAGCTTACGACCCCAACTTTGCCGAGGTCTTTGAAAAACAAAATGCGGCTATGCTCTCCTGCGGCGCAATATTTATGAAATTTACAGGTGCGCGCGGGAAATCATCAACGAACGATGCTTCTGCCGAATACATCGGCTGGCTGCGCGGAATTCTTGCCAAGGACAATATCGTTTGGCAGACGGGCGAGCTTGGAAAGGTAGACTGCGGCGGTGGCGGAACAGTTGCAAAATATATCGCAAAGCACAATATAGATACGATAGACCTCGGAGTTCCGCTTCTCTCGATGCACGCTCCCTATGAGGTAATATCAAAAGCCGATCTTTATGAAACTTATCGCGCCATCTGCGCATTCAACAAATATTAAGGAGACTACATGTTAGAAAAACTTGCAGCAACTGAGGGCAGATATAATCAGATCGAAGAGGAACTTGCTCTGCCCGAAACCTTTTCAAATAATGAAAAATATACGGCGCTGATGAAGGAATATAAAAACCTCACGCCTATTATAGAAAAATACCGCGAATATAAAGAGACCAAGCAAAATAACGAGGATGCCTATGCAATGCTTGACGAGCAGCTTGATGCAGATATGAGAGAGCTTGTCTCGGCAGAATTAAAGGAAACAAAGGCAAAAATGGACGTTCTTACCGAAGAGCTTAAGATCCTTCTTATTCCCCGCGACCCTAACGACGACAAAAACGTTATGATAGAGATCCGAAGCGGCGCGGGCGGTGAGGAAGCGGCTTTGTTTGCGGGGGTTCTCTACAGAATGTATACTATGTACGCTCAGTCGGCGGGGTTCAAAACCTCGGTTATGAATGCAAATGAGACCGAGCTTGGCGGATATAAGGAAATTACCTTTATGGTCGATGGCGACGCGGCATTCTCAAGATTTAAGTTTGAAAGCGGTGTTCACCGAGTTCAGCGTGTTCCCGAAACCGAATCTCAGGGCAGAATACAGACCTCAACCGCAACTGTTGCAGTCTTGCCCGAGGTTGAGGATATTGAGGTAGAGATCAACCCGTCAGACATTATTATCGAATCCTGCAAATCATCGGGCGCGGGCGGACAGCACGTAAATAAAACCGAATCTGCCGTTCGACTTACACATAAGCCTACGGGCATAGTTATTGAATGTCAGGAGGAGCGAAGCCAGTTCAAGAACCGCGATAAGGCAATGAAGATGCTTCGTTCAAAACTCTATGACATCAAAGAGCGCGAGCAATCCGAAAAAATTGCAAGCGACAGAAAGAGTCAGGTCGGAACGGGCGATCGAAGCGAGAGAATAAGAACCTATAACTATCCGCAGGGACGCGTTACCGATCACAGAATCTCTCTTACCCTTTATTCTCTTGAGAGCTTCCTCAATGGAAATATAGGAGAGATGATCGATGCTCTTATAACTGCAGATACCGCTGAAAAGTTAAAAAATAATTCTATTTGATTTTTTGCAGAGGAAAATGAAATTGAACACAGAGATAGTTAAAATAACCGACGTCACGTCTGATATTAATAAGATAAAAAGGGCGGCAAAAAAAATTACCGAGGGCGGTCTTGTTGCCTTCCCTACCGAGACTGTTTACGGTCTTGGAGCAAATGCTACCGACGCCGATGCTGCAAAGAAGATATATGCCGCAAAGGGCAGACCGTCGGACAACCCTCTCATAATCCATATTGCAGACCCCGAGGATGCTGAAAAATATGCAATAACAAACGAGTGCTATTACCGTCTGGCAAAAGCCTTTATGCCGGGACCTCTTACAGTGATTTTACCTAAAAAGGATACTGTTCCCTCATCCGTTACGGGCGGACTTGACACCGTGGCAGTACGCTGTCCCGCACATCCCTTGGCAAATGCCTTTATACGCGAGTGCGGAGTAGCCGTTGCAGCACCCTCTGCAAACATTTCGGGAAGTCCGTCACCAACTGCCGCAGAGCACGTTATACGCGATATGAACGGACGAGTCGATATGATAATCGACGGCGGCAATTGCGAGATAGGTCTTGAGTCAACGATAATAAAGCTTGACGGAAATAAGGCAACGCTTCTTCGCCCGGGAGCAGTCACGTGTGACGCACTTTCGATCGTCTGTGAAAAGGTGGAAATCTCTCCTGCTGTTACCGAGGAGCTTTCAAAGGATGAAAAGCCACTCTCTCCCGGAATGAAGTACAGACATTACGCGCCAAACGCACCTCTTGTTCTCCTTGACGGCGACGATGAGCCGATAATTGAATTTTTGCAGAGAGAGCAGAACGCACTTCACTGCACCATTATTTGCTATGACGAATATCTTGACCATCTTCGTTATGAACGTGTTATTCCGATAGGTCCGAAGGACGACCTTGATAAGCAAGCTGAAATGCTCTTTGCGGCACTTCGTCTTGCCGACACACACGACTCCGAGATAATATATGCAAATCTACCGAAAAAGGAAGGCATAGGTCTTGCTCTTTATAACAGACTCATACGCGCGGCGGCGCATACAGTTAAAAAAATATAATTAAGGGACGGTACATAAATGGCTAAAAAAAGCAAAAAGGCGACAGCACCCGTTGAGGAATTTGTTGAAGCCCCTATACAAAATCAGCTTATAACCGATACAATAGAAAAGAACTATATGCCCTACGTAATGAGCGTCATAGTATCAAGAGCTATCCCCGAAATAGACGGACTTAAGCCTGCCCACAGAAAGCTTCTTTATACAATGTATAAGATGGGGCTTTTGACAGGGTCACGTACAAAGAGCGCAAACATCGTCGGTCAGACAATGAAGCTGAACCCTCACGGAGATATGGCTATCTACGAAACGATGGTAAGACTTACACGCGCAAACGAGTCTCTGCTTCATCCCCTTATCGACTCAAAGGGTAGCTTTGGTAAGCAGTACTCTTCAAATATGAAGTTTGCCGCATCGAGATATACCGAGGCAAAGCTTGACAGCTTTTGCGCAGAGCTCTTCCGCGGAATAGACAAGGATGCAGTTGATTTTGTTGACAACTACGACGGAACTATGCAAGAACCCGTTCTCCTCCCTACCACCTTTCCTAACGTTCTCGTAACGCCTAACACAGGTATTGCCGTTGGTATGGCTTCAAACATCTGCTCGTTCAATCTCGCGGAAATATGCGACGGAACTATTGCTATATTAAAGAACCCCAACGTTTCGGTAGAAAAAATACTTGATATTATAAAAGCTCCCGACTTTCCCGGCGGCGGTGCTATTATATACGACCGCGAGCAGATGAAGGAAATATTCCTCACGGGTCAGGGCTCTGTAAAGATAAGATCAAGATACGTATACGATAAGGAAGAAAACTGCATCGATATACTTCAGATACCTTATTCGACCTCTATCGAGCTTATCAGAAACAAGATTTCAGAGCTTGTTAAGGAAGGAAAGCTTAAGGAGATAACAGACTTCCGTGATGAGATAGACCTTAGCGGATTTAAGCTTACACTTGATCTGCGACGTGGAGTTGACCCCGAAAAGCTTATGATAAAGCTCTTCAAGCAGACTCCTCTTGAGGACAGCTTTAAGTGCAACTTCAACGTGCTTATCAACTCTACACCAAAACAGCTTGGAGTTATCGGTCTTATTAAAGAGTGGATCACATTCCGTATAGGCTGTGTCAGACGCGAGCTTAACTTTGACCTTAAAAAGAAAAACGATAAGCTTCATCTTCTTCTCGGTCTTGCAAAGATACTTCTTGATATCGACAAGGCAATAAAGATAATCAGACACACCGAAAAGGAAGAGGACGTTATCCCCAACCTTATGACAGGCTTTGATATTGACAAGATCCAGGCAGAATATATTGCCGAGATCAAGCTCCGCAATCTTAATAAGCAATATATAATCAACCGAATCAACGAGATCGAGGGACTTCAGAAGGAGATCGCCAAGATCGAGGAGATACTTGCCGATGAGCTTAAGATCAAGGCGCTTATATCCTCCCAGCTTTCCGATATTAAGAAAAAATACGGTCAGCCTCGCCGCACACAGCTTATCCACGTTGACGACGTTCAGGTATATAACGAGGAAGACCACGTTGAAAATTATAACGTTAAGCTTTATCTTACAAAGGAAGGCTACTTCAAGAAGATAACGCTTCAGTCACTGCGCGGAAACGACGAGCAGAAGCTCAAGGAGGGAGACGAGCTTATCGCAAGCATTGAAACAGATAACCATGCAAATCTTATATTTATCACAGATAAATGTCAGATGTACCGCGCGAAAGCCGAGGACTTCGACTGCGTAAAGGCATCCTCTCTCGGCGAATATCTGCCGATAAAGCTTGATATGCTTGAGGGTGAAAAGCCCGTATTTATGCGTGTTCAGAATTCCTATCCTCAGGGTGAAAATTTTGTATTCATATTTGAAAACGGCAAGGGGGTAAGGATCCCCGTTGCAAATTATGAAACAAAATCAAACCGCAAAAAGCTTATCAATGCATATTCCGATGCATCTCCTATCTGTGGGGTCTTCTATGATAGCGACAAGGCACCTATCGACATTATGATGATAAACTCTGCCGATCGCGCAATCATTGTAAAGAGCTCGCTTATTCCTCAAAAGAACACCCGTACCTCGGGCGGCTCTTCAATAATGTCCATCAAGAAGGGACAGAAGATAGTAAAGTGCGTCAGCGATCTTGAAAAATACGAAAATCTTAAAGGTTACCGTAAATTAAAGATCCCTGCAAGCGGTCAGCTTCTCGCTGAAAAAGATATTATGGCTGCACAGCTAAAAATTGATACTTTATAGGAATTTAACTTATGTCGAATAAAAAAGAAACGCGCTCGGCACTCTTCACGCGAATTATCGCGCTTGTGCTTGCAGGGCTTATGATGCTGGGTGTAGCGACCTATGCCCTGTATGCACTTGCGGGCATTATCTAAAATAATTTTATCTAAAACTTTTTTGTCAATATTCAGAGGTTAACATGACGTATAATCAGATTTGTATGCGACTTGCAGAAGCACAGATAGAAAACAACAGAGGCGAAGCTGCAATGCTTATATGCCGCTTTTGTGACGTAACAAAGGCGGAGCTTTTTGGCATGCACGATCACGACTTTGAGTCTGAGGAGCTTATCGCGGCAGTAGAGAAAAGATGCTCTAACTACCCCTTACAATATATTCTCGGCTATTGGGATTTCTATCACGAAAGCTATCGCGTTACAGAAGACACTCTTATACCGAGGCAGGATACCGAAAAGCTTGTTGAGCTGGCGGTAAAGCTTTTGCCCGCGAATGCAAGATTTATCGATCTGTGCACGGGTAGCGGCTGTGTGGCAATATCCACACTTGCTTCAAGAAAAGACTGCAGAGCTGTCGGAGTTGACCTCTTTGAAAAGACTCTTGCCATTGCTGGTGAAAATGCAGAACACAACGGAGTTGGCGAACGCCTCGGACTTCTCTGTGCCGACGTGCTTGATCCATCTTTTATGGAACGTCTTGGAATGTTTGACTGTATAATCTCAAATCCGCCGTATATTGAGAGCGAAAAGGTAAACTCGCTTGCCCCCGAACTTTTATATGAGCCGAATGCTGCGCTCGACGGTGGCGACGACGGACTTGATTTTTACCGCGCAATAATCGGATCTTATGGTAAATATCTCTCAAAGGATGGTTGCATACTCCTTGAGATTGGATACGATCAGGCAAAAGCCATAGCCGCTCTCGCTGTTGAAAACGGTTTTTCCTGTGAGGTATTCAAGGACTATGGCGGTAACGACAGAGTAGCTTACCTTAAACGATAATGCAGTGTAAATTTTCTTATTTTCTGCATATACTTTGTAAATAGCGGTATTTTGCCGTAATTTCACATTATCTATAAGGAGAACGATTTTGAATATAGTAGTTCTTGC
>JAZSIV010000117.1:0-3204 GCA_045533995.1 Eubacteriales bacterium | reverse complement strand
TGCATAATATCTGTTTTTTTCATCGTATTATTTCTCACCTCTTTTTTATATAATATCATAATTCTCTCTAAAAATCAACAAAAATTCTATCTTTTGTTTCGGAAAGTGCAAAAATATCGATAAGTCCTCTTTACAGAAGGTGACAAAACTGATATACTGTCTATGAAAGGATGTGATATACATATGTCTTTATCAAGAGAGGAATTATTGAATTGGGCTGAAAATCGTGTTGTGTTTGGTGAGGGGATTGATATACTAAAGAACGATTGCGAAATGATCGTATTTATGCTGGATCACTGTGAGATCAAGATCCCCGAACAAAATAGATTTTTTGTTAAGGTGAACTGTGCCGGGATTTCAAATCTTGTGATAGATAAACGAAAAAGAATCCTTAGTGGCTTACTTGAGAAGTCGGGACTTGGTGAAGGTGTTAAAGCATTGGCATACACCGGCGATTGCGATTATTCACATACAACCGCGGAGTGGGAAAGTGTCATAACCCTTGGAATATACGGACTGAGAAATCGTATAGCCGAATATGCGCAAGATCATATTGCGGACGAAAAAGCCAAAGGCTTCTACGAGCAGATATTGAGCGTGTATGATGCCGCATTAAGGTTTATGAAGAGAGCTGCCGATCAAGCTGCGTTATCAGGACGGGCTGAAATGGCAAACGCGCTTTTGAATTTGATTGAAGGCGGTCCGTCAAATTTGTTTGAGGCTTTGCAGACCTCAATTATATATTATTATCTTCAGCATTTTTTTGACGGTACTTGTTTAAGGACGCTTGGAAGACTTGACAAGCTGTTTTATCCGTATTATGTAAAAGAAGCAACAAATGAGGCAGATAATCTTTTGTTGGATTATATGAAGGAAATAGATCGCTTGGATGCTCCTTCCAATATTCCCTTTGCTATCTGTGGTACGGATGAAGACGGTAAGGATCTGACAAATGAGCTTTCCTACGTCTTGCTTGATACGTACAAAAAAGCAGATACGACCAACACGAAGCTACACCTGCTATGCTCTGAGCATACTCCCGAGGATATTATGAAAAAGGCATTTCGATATATACGCGAGGGGAACAACAGCATTGTGTTTATATCTGACAAACGTGTGATTGAGGCTTTGGAAAAGCAGGGAATCGAGTATAAGGATGCAGTTAATTATCATGTTGTAGGATGTTATGAATGCGGCGGCGAAGGCGAGCTTACCTGCTCTTGTAATGCGAGGGTGAATATTCCCAAAGCATTGGAGCTTGCGTTAAACGGTGGAAAGGATATGCTTACCGGAAAGCTTGTGGGTCTTGAGAACAGCGGCCATTTTAAAACGTTTCGCGAGTTGTGCGAGGAATTTGAAAGACAGCTTGCCTATTTGTGTAAATGTGCGATGATGGCCACCGATTTGTATGAATCGCATTATGCGAAAATTCATTCGTCTCCAATCCTTTCGGGAACGTACACGTCGGCACTCCAAAAAGGTGGGGATCTTTACTTGGACTATTCCGCAAAATATAACAGCTCGTCCCTGAACGCCATTGGCCTTGCTACCGCCACCGATGCGCTGGTTGCAATAAGGAAGGCGGTGTTTGAGGATAAGAGGGTCACGCTGAAGGAATTCACGGACATTTTGAAATCCGATTGGCAGGAGAAAGAGCCTTTCAGACTCCTGATCAAAAACAAGTATCCTAAATACGGTCAGGGGGATGTCAGAGCCGATGAAATCGCAAAAAGAACGGTGGACGTTCTGTCGGATGCGGTAAGCCGCAAACCAAACGCCAAGGGCGGGAGCTGGAGACTCGGACTGTTTTCCATCGATTGGAGATGGAGCTTTGGTCAAAAGACCGCCGCATCTGCCAACGGAAGACACTCGGGAGAAACGCTTTCTCAAAATACAAGCGCGAGCTTTGGAGCAGACAAAGAGGGGGCAACGGCACATTTGATCTCAGCCGCAAGAATTGATATGTCAAAAACTCCCAACGGAGCGATTGTTGACATTGATCTTCATTCTTCGGCTGTTCAAGGGGAAAACGGAATCACCGCACTTGTCTCAAGTCTGAAGACCTATTTTGAACTCGGCGGTTTTGCAGTTCATTATAACGTTCTTGACACGGATATTCTGATAGATGCAAAGAAGAACCCCGAAAAATATCCTTCGTTACAGGTCAGACTTTGTGGCTGGAACGTGCTGTTTTCTACATTAAGCGAAAAAGAAAAGGACGAATTCATAGCGAGGTCGATGAAATGAAGGGGATGATTTCGGGAATCAAAAGGATGGAAATCCATGACGGGGACGGACTGCGCACCACGGTTTTTTTCAAGGGGTGCCCTCTTAGGTGTATATGGTGCCATAATCCGGAGAGCCTTTCTTTTGAAAAGCAGGTTGCCTTTTTTAAAAACAAGTGTGTATCCTGCGGTATTTGCGAAAATAAAAGGAACGAAAAAACGGCAGAGAGCTGCCCTGTCAATGCAATAGAGGTTTACGGCAGGGAATACGAATTGGAGGAGCTTGTTGAAATATTATTGCAGGATGAGCTTTTTTTCAAAAACAGCGGTGGCGGTGTTACGCTTTCGGGCGGTGAATGCCTTGCGCAACCCGATTTCGCGGTCGCTCTTTCGAAAAAGCTATACGACAGAGGGATCAGTGTATATATCGATACCTGTGGTCACGTAAAGCCCGAGGCATTAAAAAAAATTATTCCTTACACCGATAAATTTCTGTATGATATTAAGGCGATTGATGCAATGGTGCATAAGAAGTGCACGGGAAAGGATAATCGCCTGATACTTGATAATTTGAAACTTCTTTGTGACGAAGGATGCACGATAGAAATACGGTATCCACTTGTAAATGGCTATAACGATCTCGAATGCGAGAATATCGCGAAGTTCTTAAGCAGTTTGAGGGGAATAACAAAGGTGAAGGTGTTACAGTATCATTCCTTTTCCGCATCAAGGTATGAAGCCCTTGGTATGCTCAATACGCTGCCAAACACTCAAACTACACTTCAGGATGTTGAAAAGTCGGTAAGCATTCTTAGAAATTATGGTCTGCACGCCGTCAATGGAATGAGAGAGGATTGAAGTTTAACGAGAGTTGCATTTTTGTACTATGAAGCCAACCTCATAGGTCAAAAATGCAACCTATGCCAAAAAGCCTTGTTTTACAAGGCTTTTTCGGTTTTTTAGGGCAAAATTTTTGACC
>JAZSIV010000162.1:0-7286 GCA_045533995.1 Eubacteriales bacterium | reverse complement strand
CCACCGGAGACTCGAACTCCGGACCCCTTGATTAAAAGTCAAGTGCTCTACCGTCTGAGCTAGTGGGTCAAGCGTTTTGCGCTACCTATATATAATACCATATTATTTATTGTTTGTCAATATTTTTTTGTTAGTATTATTGCACAAAGGTTGTACTTTCAAAACAACATATTTGTACAAAAATAATGTGCTATTTACTTGATTGAAAGCTTTTTAATTTCCTCAGCAAGCAGTGCGATGTTTTCGGGGATTATCTCGGGCAGAGAGATGTTTTTGGTGTCGCTATCTTCAAAATCAAGATTTGTTATTGAATTGCGCATTATTCTGACAAGAAATTTGTCAAGCCCCGTAAGCTTTTCGGGCTTTAATTCGCCACCAAAATTGTGGATGCCGAGCGCACAGTTGAGCTTCCTAGGTACCTGTGTTTCTGCGTATTCCTCAAAATTCTGAGAAAATCCACAACAGATAAAAACAGCGGTGGGGAGCGTCGAAAGACGTTCCTTATTTTCCTTTAAGAAAGCGCGCAGCTTCTTTGAAAAATTGCCCATACGGATAGAACCGCCGACAGCAACAGCATCGTAATCGTCAAGTGCGGGAGTGCTTTTTTCAATATCTACGACGTCGGTGTCTATATAGTCGGGAAGGGAATTTTTGAGTATCTGAACACATTTATATGTTGTGCCATTTTTTGAGGAATATGCAATTAAAACTTTCATTGAAAAAACAAAAACCTTTCGCAAAAGATATAAAAATTATATACGAAAAAAGGGTTGTTGTCAAGGGCAAGAAACTGAAAGAAAAAGAGAAAAGCACCGATATTTCGGTGCTCTATCCCCTAATACGAGATTTGCGCATAACTTGCTGTCGCGGTAAAAAAATAGGCAGTAACTACACCCGAGATAGAGTGCAGGTACTGCCTTGCTGGGGTGAGTGATGGGATTCGAACCCACGGCCTCCAGGGCCACAACCCGGCGCTATGACCAACTTAGCTACACCCACCGTATGGCGTGCCTTAAGGGATTCGAACCCCCGACCTACTGCTTAGAAGGCAGTTGCTTATTCCGGCTGAGCTAAAGGCACAGACTGCATAAATGGCGCATTTTCATGCGCCATTTACATGATGGAGCGAGTGATGGGAATCGAACCCACGCGACCAGCTTGGAAGGCTGGGATTTTACCATTGAACTACTCTCGCAAAGCGTTCTTTTCAGAACTGCCTTACTATAATATCACAACTTTTAGCATTTGTCAATACTATAAATTAAATTTTTTTAAAAAGTTCTGCGTTTTTCTTGCTTAAATCTATTATGTGTGATAAAATAAGGTATAATCTCTATCGGAAAGGACTCCGAATATATGAAAAAAAGAAAAACACTATCGTATTTGCTTACACACGACTATATGTTTGGCAAATTTGATGATATTACACCCGAATTCTTGCTTTCAAAGGGAATACGCGCCCTGCTTATCGATATTGACAACACGTTAGCTCCATACGAACAGGACAGTCCCGATGAGCGTATTCTTTTTTGGTTTGAGTCTCTTCGTGCGGCGGGAATTTCGGCATCTCTTGTTTCAAATAATAATGAGGCTCGCGTTGAGCTATTTAACAAGGAGCTTGGCTTGCCCGCCTATCCCGATTGTGGGAAGCCCAAGAAAAAGATGCTCCTTGTCGCAATGGAGAAAATGGGATCTGACGCACATAATACCGCGTCGATCGGCGACCAGCTTCTTACCGATGCGCTTGCGGCACACATGATTGGAATTCCTGCGCTGATCGTTCCGCCGATAAGGGATAAGAAAAACCTTTTCTTTCGATTTAAGCGCGCGATAGAGAAGCCTTATATTAAGAAATACATAAAAGAGAATGGAGATATAAAATGATAATAGACAGACCTACCTTCGGGCCCGGTGGAAACAGCGAATCGTTTTATGCCGAAAAATTCAAGTCGACCACTCAAGCGCCCGCGTGGATAGCGGCTCGCGGTCTTGATGCTTACGAATTTCAGGGAGGAAACGGTATTTCTGCAGGCGAAGCCACCCTCAAAAAGATAGGTGAGGAGGCTAAAAAGTACGGGATACTTATGTCTGTGCATACGCCTTATTATATCTCACTTTCGGGAGTTGAGGAGGAGAAAAGACTGAAAAGTCTTTCATATATAGCGCAGTCCTTGCGTGCGGCAGAGCTTATAGGTGCGGACACCATCGTTATACATTCGGGAAGTGCCGCGAAGATAAGTCGCGAGGAAGCAATGAGACTTGCTGCCGATACCCTTGAAAAGAATATCGAGGCGAATGGAAATACGAGCATCAGAATGGGACTTGAAACGATGGGCAAGATCAATCAGCTTGGTACACTTGAAGAGGTGATCGAGCTTTGCCGTGTAGCACCCCAATATCATCCTGTAGTTGATTTCGGTCATCTGAACGCGAGAAATATCGGTGGATATTTTAGTGACATAGACAGTTACAGAAGAGTGTTTGACACTATTGCGAACGCATTGGGTGACGCATACGCATATAATCTGCACTGTCATTTTTCAAAGATCGAATATACGAACGCGGGTGAGAAAAAGCATCTGACCTTTGACGACGACTTTTACGGACCTGCCTTTGAGCCGCTTATAGAGGCGATATTCAAGGAGGGTGTAGCACCGAGAATAATCTGTGAATCGGAGGGAACGATGGCAGAGGATGCCCTTGCTATGAAGAAATATTGGGAGTCGCTTTCATGGTAGGAATAAAAATGAGCCATATAAAGCGATTCTTAGAAGAGCTTATAGCATCGGGTGCCGATGCTGCCCTTATCTCGTCGGAGCTTAATCAGAGATATCTCAGTTCGTTTGATTATACCGACGGATATATCCTTGTAACAAAGGAAAAAGCCTTTTTGCTTGCCGATTTCAGATATATCGAGGCGGCAAGAGAAGAGGTGAGGTCGGATGATTTTGAGGTCATTATGCCCGAGGGTGGGATGTTGCCCGAGCTGTATGCTCTTATGTCGGAAAACGGTGTAAAGAAGGTGCTTTTTGAGGAACAAGCTCTTTCGTATGCTGATCATTTGCGTTTCTCCGAGCGATTTGACGGGATAGCGCTTGTGTCGGGCGCATCTCTGATGCTTGACAAGTTAAGACAGGTAAAGGACGATATTGAGCTTTCTTATATAAATGAGGCGCAGAAGATAACAGACGCCGCATTTGAGCATATAATCAACGTAATGACACCCGATATGACAGAGGTGGACGTCGCGCTTGAGCTTGAGTTTTTTATGAGAAAAAAGGGCTCTGAGGGAGTAGCCTTTGACACCATTGCAGTTTCGGGAAGTGCATCGTCAATGCCTCATGGAGTGCCGAGAAACAAAAAGCTTGAAAAAGGTTTTCTGACCATGGATTTCGGTGCAAAGTACAACGGCTACTGCGCAGATATGACGAGAACCGTGGTCATAGGAAAAGCCGACGCGGAAATGAAGAAGCTTTATTCTACGGTGCGAAAAGCACAGAGTGCGGCACTTGAAATGATAGGTGAGGGAATTTGTTGCTATGAGGTCGACAAATGTGCAAGAGATATAATAAATTCTGCTGGATACGAGGGTTGTTTCGGGCATAGCCTTGGACACGGAGTGGGAATGCTCGTTCACGAAAATCCGAGACTTGCTCCATCTGCCGCAAGGGATAATGTCTTTGTTCGCGGGAACGTTGTGACGGTTGAGCCCGGTATATATATTTCAGGGAAATACGGATGTCGAATCGAGGACCTCGTTGCGATCGACCTTGACGGCAAGCCCTTGAATTTTACAAGAAGTCCTAAAGATATGATAGAATTGTTCTAAATAAAAAACGTTGTGTTCGTTTGAACACAACGTTTTTTTATTTAAATCTTCTTGCATATCCGCAGCGGCGGCATAATTCTTCGGTTGCCTCGCCTTGCGTAAATCCATCATAGATCGCTTTTGCACGCGGAGTTGATAAGATGTCGGAAAGGTCGGAATCAAACAAATTTCCGAGCGAGATGTCTCCCTCGTGGTCAAGACAGCAGGGAACTACCGTTCCGTCGCAAAGCACCCCTATCTGATCCCTAAGACCATAGCAAAACAGACGTCCGTCACCCTCGGGTGCGCCAAGGTCGGGCCAATCAAATTTGTCTCCATGCTCAAGATAGGTGCGGTCGGAAATTCGTGTGCCGTGTCTTTCCTCTACCCACGAGAAAGGAAAATACTTCTTCATTTTTTCTAAAATATCCCCGTTGAAGCTGTCGTCGCCGCCCTTGTTCCAAAGGCGGTATACAACGATTTTTTTACCGTTTGACGATCTCCCGAAATCAAAGCAATCATCAAGATATTTATCAAATGAAACCTTGATATCGTTCGCCTCAAATGCATGGAGCGAGATGTTTATTTTGTGGAGAGCGGGCGAGGAGAGAAGTATCTCCTTCTTTTCTGCGAGGAGAGTTCCGTTTGTTGTTATTATTACCTTAAAGCCTTCCTTGCCCGCAAGGTCAAGAAGATCGGCGAGCAGTGGGTGACAGAGCGGCTCTCCCATAAGATGAAAGTAGAGATAGTCGCTGTAAGGGCGAAGCTTTGGCAAAAGAGAAGAAAAATCCTCCTTTGTCATTATTCTGCCTTTTCTTTTTGTTTTGGGGCAAAAACGGCAGTTAAGATTGCATATATTTGAAATTTCCAAATAGATCTTGCGAAATCGCATTTTTGCCTCCGTGATTGTTAAAATTCAAGTATCCTCAAAACCTCTCGGCGCACCTTCGCCGCAAAATCGGCTTCTCCCGTGATAAGTACAAATTCTTCCGAATTAAGCGAAGAAGTGATGTGCTTTGCAATAGCTTTTGGGGTTCTTAAAAACGTGGCTTTGACGTTGGTATTTAAGTCGGGCGCATCCTGTGAGGGAACGATCAGCTCGTTTATCGAGTATCCGAGCTCACATAGCTTATCGATATACGTGTCGATAAGTGCGATATCGTACGATATGCACAGTCTTATGTTTTCTCCCGTTTGCTCCTTGAAATCGGCAAGTGTCTGGCACATTGTTCCGACTGCCTCGGATTTATGTGTGCTGTCGCAGATTATTGTCGGAAGAATAGATAGAGCTTCAAATTTCGATTTTAGGGTTATTGATGAAAGCCCCTTGAGGACTGCCTTTTTCTCTATTTTATAATTTGAACGGTTGAGCATCTCAACGGTCTCAATTATTGTTGTTGCATTATGTATCTGGAATTTTCCGCAAAGACCGAGAGAGTATTCCTGACCCTTGTAGATAAATTCCGAGCCTCTGAGTGAAAGGCGCTTTACCTCAAGCATTGCTCTTGTGGGAATGGTGAGTCTGCAGTTTATTCTCGCGCAGGAACCCGAGATTATCTTATACGTATCGCTGCTTTGAGGCGCACTTATCACCTCTGTTATACCGCTTTGAAGATAGGATCGTATTCTGTTGATCTCCCTCGTGTTTTCGCCCGGAATTGTTCCGCATATAACGGCGGCAAATGGGGGAGAGAGCAGTTTGGTGGGATCGGCTCCGTTGTGCTCGCATTCGATAAGGCAGATGTCGCAGTTCGCATCCTTAAAGGCAAGCAGAGCTATCATCATTATCAGTTCATTTTTTGTAGGAGAGATATTTGTTTTGCCCGAAAGAATTTCCTTTGGTATGCCGTTGCCAAAGCCTGCTTCATCCAAGCTATCTTTATTCAGAGAGCAGTCTTTTATAGAGGCCTTTATTTTGGTTATCTCGCCGGCTATTAGTTGTGTATATTCAACGGTTTTTTCCATAGACAGCGGTGCGCCGTCTATAAGTATGTTTTCCTGCGGATCGGAGAAGGCGGGCATAATAAGACTTCCGACCTTCATGCCGCTCTCCTTTAATATCTGCGAGAGCATCGTCTGACAAACCGTTTTTCCGTTACTGCCAACAAATCTTATATAGCGCAGTTTTTTATATTGTACGCCGATACGGTCGCAAAGAAAGCGTATTCGGTCTAAAGATTCAGCGGGCCCGCTTTTTGTCGGAGCCGTAAGAATATATTTTACTGCGTTGTGATAGGTCATTTTTGTTTCCTTTTAAATTTTTATTTTCTTGTCGTTGCCAAGAAGGAAGTCGCGCGCGCTTTCATATTCGCGTAAAGCCGAAAGTGCTTGCGGAGAATTCTTTGAAAAGTTTTTCTTCTTTATTGCGCGGAGCATTATGTTTTTCGGTGTTTCCTCGGGATCAATAAGCTCAAGCGCATCGCACGCATAGCCCTCTGATTCGAGATATTTAAGTCTTAATGCATCGGTTGCCGCATCACAGAATTTCTGCTTTAACATCGAATAGTCAGAAATAAATGAAAGCGACGGGCAGTTGAGCGTGTGATTTAGCTCGTGGTGACAGCAAGGTGTTGACAGTATTACTTTTGCTCCCCATGCGACTGCTTTTTGCAGAACGATATCGGTCGCGGTATCGCAAGCGTGAAGGGAGATCACAAGGTCGGGTGCTTTTTGCATCTGATATTTTGTTATATCTGTGCACACAAATTCAAGTCCGTCAAAATTCAGTTTTTTCGCTACGTCCGAGCAATACTGTATCACGTCGCTCTTGAGGTCTGCGCCGCGCATGGTGACCTTATATCCGAGAATATTTGCAAAATAGTGATATACTGCAAAGGAAAGATAGCTTTTTCCGCAACAAAGGTCGCAGATAGTTATCTCACCCTTTGGAAGCTCGTCCGATATATCCTTGATCATTTCAAGAAAACGGTTGATCTGCTTGAATTTCGATCTCTTTTTGTCGTATATTCTTCCGTTTTCATCGGAAACACCGAGCAGCTTCAAAAATGGCTCTGAGCCGTTAAGTATATGCTCCTTCTTTCTGTCGTTTCCGCCGAGCAGTACGGCGTCAGCCTCGTTTGTGTCTATTGCGCGTAAAAGCTTCGTGCCTCCAATAAGAACGGTCTTGCCCGATTTTGAGCGCTTATATTCGCACTCGCCTGCCGTGGTATAAAGATTTATCTGAGAAAATTTCTCGATAATATCATTCAAGACGGGGAGCAGCGTATCGTCAATAGCAAGGTTTTTATGTGTCGCCTTATTGTCCGAGTGAAAATACTCGGCTTGAAGAACGGGCGATCTTCCGATCTCTTTAAGGGTCGCGCACATCCGGACTATCGTCTTGTCACAAGGCTTTGAGAAAACGATCTTTTTTATTATTCTTTTTTCTGCAGATAAAACAATAATATTTCCCAACTGTTCGTGGGTTGACAGGTGCTCAAAATTGTTCATTATTGTACTTCCAATCATAAAAATGAAG
>JAZSIV010000105.1:0-2776 GCA_045533995.1 Eubacteriales bacterium | reverse complement strand
CTGCTCGGCATCTATGGCAAGAACCTATGATATTGAGATCAACATTCCTTCAATGGACGGATATAAAGAGGTTTCTTCAGTATCCAACGCCCGCGATTATCAGGCAAGACGCGGCATGATGAGAGTCAGACGCGCCGACGGAAGAATCGAGTATTTGCACACTCTCAACGGCTCGGGACTTGCAACAAGCCGAGTTCTTCCCGCACTCGTTGAACAGAATCAGCTCGCAGACGGCTCTGTTGTCGTTCCCGAGGTGCTCCGCAAGTATATCGGTTGCGATATAATCCGCAAATAATCGGAGGTTATACTGTGAAATTATTTGTTTTGACGGTTCCGGGGGAAGAGCAATCGCTCCTTGAGGAGTTGTGGTACTACTTCGCTGAAAACTATCTCAAAACAGACAGAAGCTACGAAAATCTCGGTCTTTCCGAGACTTCGATAATTTCGATCTCTAACATTTTGCTCGGAATTTTTATTGGGATCGTGCTTGCAAGCTTTGCAATGGTCTACGAAAAGCGCGTAACGGGTGCTTTTATTCGCAAATTGCTTACGTCGGGTGCGGTTGGCAGGGAAAATGCTGTGACCCTCGATGCTCTCGGATATGCTAAAAGAAGCTCTATATTCGGCTCGCTCAGACGCAGCTCGGTTATGCGAAAGCTTGTAAAGTGCGCCGAGGAGACCGATTTTTATGACGAGCTTGATAAAAAGCGCACCGAGTACGAAAAGGCAAGGGAAGAGGATCAGTCACTGCCTGAATTCAAGTCAGCTCCATATAAAATGACAAAAAACGACAGATTTTATATTCCTTGCGATAAAAAATCGGTTGCTGAGAAAAAATTTGGAGCAAAAGATGGCTCGTGGTGGATAATTCCGATCATGATAATCATATCCATTATTGGATTTATCGCACTTCTGTATTTAATTCCAAACATTCTTGAGCTTGCAAATGCCGCAGTCGGAGCATTTTAAGACGGCGCAGCGCGAAAGTGAGATAAATAATGACGAATATAAGAACTGCAGAGGCTATCAGACCGCGCGATTTTGATGAGATCGTGGGACAGAAGCACTTGTTCGGAAAGAACGGCGTTATCCGCACAATGATAGAGGCAAAAAGGGTCACTAATATAATATTTAACGGGCCTCCCGGCACGGGAAAAACGACCGCCGCCGAAATAATTGCGCGCCGCTCGGGCATGGTGTTTCACAAGCTCAACGCCACCTCGGCATCACTTTCCGACGTCAAGGAGATACTTTCGAGCACAAATTCGCTTTTTTGCACGGGCGGAGTCCTGCTTTACCTTGACGAGATCCAATATTTTAACAAAAAACAGCAGCAATCGCTGCTTGAATACATAGAGGACGGCAGAGTAACACTTATCGCATCGACAACAGAAAACCCCCATTTCTACGTCTACAACGCGATAATTTCCCGTTCCTCGCTTTTCGAATTCCGTCCCGTCTCGCCTTCGGAAATTTCCGAGGCGCTGACTCGGGCGCTGGACTATCTCAACGGCGAATACGGTACCCAAAAGACTGCCTCCGACAGTGCGCTTGAATATATCGGCAAAAATGTCGGAGGGGATGTCAGACGGGCGATAGTCCTTCTTGAAAATGCCTATTTCGCCGCAGACGAGGAGATAAATGAGGAGATAATAGACGGCTTTAACGTTCGCGTCGGCAATTTCGACGACGATACGCACTTCGATCTCCTCTCCTGTCTGCAAAAATCCATTCGCGGCTCAGACCCCGACGCGACCGCATTTTACGTTGCAAAGCTGCTCTCGCTCGGAGAGCTGATATCGGTCTGCCGCAGACTTCAGGTAATAGCAAGCGAGGACGTGGGGCTCGCTTATCCTATGGCGGCCGTGATAACCCGCGCCTGCTGTGAATCAGCCAAGGAGCTTGGCCTGCCCGAGGCAAGAATTCCGCTTATAAACGCGGCTATAATGCTTGCCACCGCACCGAAATCAAACTCAGCATATATGGCTTACGCAAACGCGCTTGCCGACATTGAAGCGGGCAAGGGAAGAGAAGTACCCATTCATCTTCAAAGCCCTCTTTTTAAGGGTTACAAGTACCCTCACGATTACCCGAACCACTACGTAAAGCAGCAGTATCTACCAAATGATCTGCGCGACAAGCAGTATTACGTCTTTGGGGAAAACAAAACCGAGGAAGCGGCGGCTCAATACGCGCGAAAGATTAAAAATACGGATAAATAAAAATGATAGAAAAGATCAAAACGTTTTATCAAAAGCATAAAGAGATAATTCTCTATCTGCTCTTTGGAGTCATAACGACTGCCGTCTCATTGGGAGTCTGCTATCTGACGCTCAAGATCGGCGTGATATTTATACACGACGAAAACGGAGAGCCGACCGAGCTTCTTGACATTCTCGGAAGTACTACCCAGTGGATAAGCGGAGTGCTCGTCTCATTTTTCACCAATAAGCTTTGGGTCTTCACCTCGGCAGAGCACGGAAAAAAGGCAACATTCAAACAGCTTGCCATCTTTTCGGGCTCGCGCGTAGGCACGTATTTTCTTGAGGTCGCAATAAACCTTGCAACTATCGCCCTGCTCGACGCTCTGGGATACACAGCGCCAACGCTTAACCTTATAATAGTATCTATAGTCCTCACCTCGCGTGTATGGGCAAAGGTGATATCGTCGATAGTTGTCGTGGTATCAAATTATTTTATAAGTAAGCTTTTGGTTTTTAAGAACAAGAAATAAAAGTTTCTTTTGCTGTTTATAAAGCAAGAAAATTGAAAGAAA
>JAZSIV010000156.1:0-5715 GCA_045533995.1 Eubacteriales bacterium | reverse complement strand
TACTTCTTGTAGATATGTCTGAGTGATAAACTTGCCATCTTGGATAATCCTCCTGATTAATTTATATCCTACAAATTGTTTTTATTTTACACCATACTAATGCTATACTATTTTACCAAATTTTCAGCCAAAATGGAAGAGCTTATTTTCCCAAACTGTATATCTTTTATTTGGGCACATTGAATAAAATGCCATGCTTCATTTGTAAACGGGCATTATCCGAGGTGTTAACGGTTTTAATATATTAAAATTATTTAATATTTTTCATTGAAAGTGATATTCTTTTCTTCTTTACGTCGACCGCAAGGACTCTCACCTTTACAACATCTCCAACAGAAAGAGCCTCTGACGGATGCTTGATATATCTTTCGGATATCTCCGAAATATGCACAAGTCCGTCCTGATGAACGCCTATGTCAACGTACGCGCCGAAGTCGATTACGTTTCTTACCGTTCCTGTCAGCACCATTTCGGGCTTAAGGTCCTCCATACTAAGAACGTCATCGCGCAAAACGGGGGGCGGCAGACTTTCTCTGACGTCTCTACCCGGCTTTTCAAGCTCGCTGACGATATCGTGAAGGGTTGGTGCGCCGACAGATATCTCCTCGCAAACGGCAGACGTTCCCTTTTGCTTTATCTTTTCTGCAAGGTCGCCGAGCTTGCCCATTCTCACGTCATCCTCTGTATATCCGAACATATCAAGGAGCTTATGCGCCGCCTCGTACGACTCGGGATGAACGCCGGTATTGTCAAGTATCTCCTTTGAGCGAGGAACGCGTAAAAATCCTGCGCACTGCTCAAACGCCTTAGCTCCTACGCGCGGAACCTTGAGTATCTGCGCACGGCTTTTGAACTCTCCGTTCTCCTCACGGTATTTTACGATATTTTTTGCGCTTGTCATATTTATTCCCGAAATATATGACAGGAGCGAATATGATGCTGTATTAACGTCAACACCGACCGCGTTTACACAGTCCTCTACAACTCCCGTAAGTGCGCCGTCAAGCCTTGCGGGCTTCATATCGTGCTGATACTGACCGACACCTATTGCCTTCGGCTCTATCTTTACGAGCTCTGCAAGGGGATCCTGAAGTCTGCGGGCGATAGAGACCGCTGAACGCTGCATAACGTCAAAATCGGGAAATTCCTCGGCTGCAAGCTTGGATGCCGAATAGACTGAAGCTCCCGCCTCGCTTATAACGATATACTTACAGTCGGTATCCATCTCGCGAAGAGTCTCCGCAATAAATATTTCGCTTTCCTTTGACGCCGTTCCGTTTCCGATAGCGATAACGTCAACGTTGTATTTTGTTATAAGTCCCTTGATAACTCTGCGAGCCTCTTCTATTCTTCCCTTTGACTTTGTTGTGGGATATACGACGGCCGTATCAAGTACCTTTCCTATCTTATCAACGACCGCCGTCTTGCATCCGTTAACGTATCCGGGGTCGAAGCCAAGCACAGTCTTTCCTTTGAGTGGCGACTGCATAAGAAGATGCTTCAAATTATCGGCAAACAGCTTGATAGCCCCCTCGCTTGCCGCATCAAAAAGGTCGTTTCTTATCTCTCTTTCAATAGACGGAGCAATTAGTCTATCATAGCTGTCAATGATAGCGGCACTTATATACTTTGCCGCGGGGCTCTTCGCTGAGCTTATTGCCATACACATAAGATAATTGAGAACAAGCTCCTTTTCAACACTAAGCGACACCTTGAGGAAATCCTCTTTTTCGCCGCGGTTGATAGCAAGGATGCGGTGATGAGGTATGCGCTTTATAGGCTCGGAATATTCGTAATATCTGCTGTATACCGAGTCCTCCTCTTTTGCCGCAGACGAAGTAAGAAGACCGTTGTCAAAGGTTATCTTTCTGATATTCTTTCTGTATTCGGCATTGTCGGAAATACCCTCGGCAATAATATCGCAAGCGCCTGCCAGAGCTTCCTCGGCAGAATTCACTCCCTTTTCCTCATCTACGTATTCAAGGGCGGCTTCCTCTATTGAGGGCTCGTACTTATCATTCTGAAGAAGAATAAGATCTGCAAGTCCCTCAAGTCCCTTTTCACGCGCAACCGAAGCTCTTGTCTTTCTGTGCGGGCGGTAAGGACGGTAGATGTCATCAACCTCCGTAATAGTCTGCGCCGCGTCAATTGCCGCGGAGAGCTCGTCCGTAAGCTTTCCCTGCTCGCTGATGAGGTTCTTGACCTCTTCTTTTCTCTTTTCAATATTGCGCAGATATGTAAGTCTGTCAGCAAGATCACGGAGCACCGTGTCATCAAGGCTTCCCGTAACCTCTTTACGGTATCGCGCGATAAAAGGAATGGTGTTGCCCTCATCGATAAGCTCGACAGTCTTTTCTACCTGAGTTTCCTTTAAGTTAAATTCCTTTGCAAGTGTTTTTATTATATCCATATTATTTCCTTTCGACGCAGTGTGCTTTACTGCTTTGCGACTGCCTCTTCAAGCATTTTTTCTTCTTCATCTGTAAGATAGCGCCACTCTCCTCGTAAAAGTGAGCCATCAAGCGCCAGAGGGCCAAACGTTATCCTTTCAAGATAGACGATCTTATTTGACGTTGCCTCAAACATTCGTTTGATCTGATGATATTTTCCCTCTCCCAAGGTAATTATTCCGCTATCCGCCTCGGGTGAATCAAGCACGACCTTCGCGGGCTTTGTGAAATATCCTCCGTCAAGCTCCACTCCCTCCTCAAGCCGCACTCTTTCTTCCTCGAGAACTCCTCTTTGAGAGCGAAAGCGATAGCTTTTTGAAACGTGGCTCTTCGGTGCGAGAAGCTTGTGTGCAAGCTCTCCGTTGTTCGTTATGAGCATAAGACCAAGCGTGTATTTATCAAGTCTGCCGCAAGGAAAGAGCTCGGATTTGTTCAGCTCGTCGGGCAGAAGATCAAGAACTGTCTTTTCTCTTTTATCATCGGTCGCGCTGACGTACCCCTCGGGCTTATTTAGCATTATATAAGTAAATCTGCGGTAAACTATCTCTTTTCCGTCAAAGCTCACCTTGTCACTCATCTCATCAAGCTGTACATCTCCGCTTTTGGCGGCAATTCCGTTGATCTTTACACGACCTGCCCTTATCGCGCGTTTTGATTCACTGCGCGACAAAGTTCCCGTGACACTCAAAAATTTATCGAGTCTCATAAATACCGCCTTTCTCAAAGATCATTAAAAATTCAATATGAGAAGAAAGATAGCAACGACCGCACCGAGAATGATGAGCGTTGTGAAAAAGCCTATCCAGAAATCCCTCTTCTTTTCATTTTTATTCTTATTCTTATTCTTATTCTCCATATCAACACCCCCAAAAGAAGTATTGACACAAAGCACTCAACTTATATTTGTTTTTCTGTTTCTTCTTCTGCTTCTGCATTGTTCTCTTTCTTCTTAGAAAAATTAAGCTGTGAGATAACTATTCCGGAGAAGATAAGGGCACATCCGATATATCCAACGACCGATATACTGTCAATACCGAACAAAACTCCGCCAATCGCGCAGAAAACAGATTCGGTAGAGAAAACTATTGCAGCCAATGTGGGGTCGGCTCTCTTCTGAGCTATTACCTGAAGGGTGTATGCCACACCGACAGACATTACTCCCGCATAAAGTATCGGTATTGCCGCCGCACCGATCGACGAAATAGTAGGTCTCTCGAACAAAAGCATGAGTATTACGCACAGGATCGAGCAAACAAAAAACTGTCCGAACGAAAATCGCAAGGAAGGCAGATCCTTTCCCATGCGGTCAACTATGATAACGTGCGCTGTCCAGAAGAATGCACCTATCAAAAGGACCCATTCTCCAAGTCCGAATGAAAATCCCATATCGGGCTTTATGCAAAGCAAAAGGATACCCACAACAGCCAAGGCTGCAGCAAAAACCACGTTGAGTCCCGTTTTTTTCTTAAAAAATATGTAGCAAGCAATAGGGATGAATATTGTATAAAGTCCCGTTAAAAATCCCGATATTCCAACACTGCCGCTAATAGTAATTCCGAGCTGTTGAAGGGTAGACGCTGTAAAAAGAGCAACGCCCGCGCAGATCGAAGCCTTTATAAGCTTCTTTTTCCCTTCTTTTTCCATCTTCTTTCTCTCAAATATAAATATTATCGGCAAAAGGGAGAGCGTTCCCAAGGGGAAGCGAAGTCCGTTCATTGCAAAGGGTCCTACCTCGTCCGCCCCAAAGAACTGCGCAACGAATGCAAATCCCCATATCATTGCCGTCAGAAAAAGAAGCGTTATAGTAACAATTTTTGATTTCATAAAAAAATTACCTTGATTTAGTCCTGCTTTTTATATTCGACCACTGCTTCAAAAATTTCAAGGTCGTTCTTATATACTTCCTCATCACTCGTTCTTCCTACGAAATTAGCGCGAAGAATACAGATGACCGTATCCTCGGGCAATACGCGAAGAGCCGAATATGCCTCATATATCTCGGTCTTTCCGAGTATGATACCGTAATCGTCATCCTCGTATCCACTGTCCGTACCGAGAGCAGTCACAACGGGAGCAAGTCTGTTTTCGCGCACAAGAACATAGTAAAGATTTGGGTCAACAAGGCATATTGACGTCTCTCCAGTAAGCAGATACTGATAGTAATTGTCCTGATTTTGAGTTATATAATTCCTATTGACTTCAATAGAAATGCCAAGCTCATCAGTCGATGCCTCCACCTCCTTGATCTGCTCCTCAGAGTATATCTGATAGTAGATCATTGCGGTATTCTTCTTGCCATCTCCGTCATAATCCTCGGGCATTACGGCATTAAAGACCGCCTTGATATTCTCTGCCTCCTCGGCACTCAGCTGACAAGGTCCGGCATACAAAATCGTCGTGTCCTCTTTTTCCTTTTCGCACATCTGCAAGGTACATACAACAAGGACTACCAGAAGGAACACAACACCGATCGTTATCCACTTATAATGATACCAATAGTTATCAAGCCATTTGTAAAAATCACTTTTGGGCTTTATACCCTCGGTATATATTTTATCATTATTTTCCATAATAGATGCCCTCTCTTCTTATGAATTGTTAAACGGGGTCGCGGACGCTGTCCGCAACCCCGCAGCTATTTGTATTTCTTTAGATCAGTCCTTGGTTCTCGATACTTCAAGCACCTTGAGCTCTATCTCGCCTGCGGGAGTCAAAGCCTTTACGCTTTCACCTGCGTGAAGCCCGATAAGAGCCTTTCCTATGGGAGAGAGATCAGAGATCTTAAACATAAAAGGATCTGCCTCGTTAGAACCGACAATACTGTATTCTATAACGTCGTCTCCGTCCTGAACCTTTACGGTAGAACCAATACTTACAACACTTGTATCTATCTTTGATTCGTCAATAATAACGGCGTGCTCGATAAGCTCGTCAAGCTCCTTGATTCTTGCCTCGACCTTTGCCTGCTCGTTTCTTGCCTCATCATATTCAGAGTTCTCGGAAAGGTCTCCGAAGGATCTTGCAACAGCAATATCGTTCTTTACCTCTTCTCTTCTGGTCTTTATAAGATATTCTCTTTCATCGACAAGCTTTTGATAGCCTTCGGGTGTGTACAACTGTTCCTTTGCCATTTTCTCAAATCTCCTTAATATATTAGTTAAATGTTTTTATTGCCTCTTGTAGCTGATTATCGTCGACGTCACTCAACTCATAGAAGTTTACGTCAGCCGCCGCCTCACTCATTTCCACCTTAACGTCGGGCTCT
>JAZSIV010000058.1:0-2365 GCA_045533995.1 Eubacteriales bacterium | reverse complement strand
CTCTGTCGACAGAGATGGAAACATCGAGACCAAGAGATATATTGACCTAAAGGTAGTAATGGATGAGCGTATCTGCGACGGATTTTATTTTGCATCGGCATTCAAGATGCTTAAAAGATATATTGAAAATCCCGAAAAGCTCACAATACCCGTAGAAGAAGTTATTGAGGATATAGACTAAAAAACTTGCGGCAATTTTTGCCGCAAGTTTTTCTTTTATATATTGAGTAAAACTATGGAGATAACTCCAAGCGCATAGCCTATGTACTGGACCGCGGTGAACTTTTCACGTTTGACCAACACCGACCATAGAAAGATGAGCAAGAGTCCGCCGCCCGAAACTACGGGGAAGAGTATTGATGCAGGCAGATTTTTAGAATTAAGATAGATAACAAAGAAGTTTGTAAGTCCGTTGGCTATTCCGCAAAGAAGCGCGAGGAGCCAGCCTTTTTTCAATGTTTCCTTAATAGTGATACGCTGGTTTTTAATAGCAAACGAGCAGATAAGAAGTATAACAATGACGATGGCAAGCGCAATTATCATAAAGACGTTGTTGCCCTCATTACCGTAAAAATCCTGTTTTGCAGCCTGTACTGTTGAGCACATGCCGTTTCCTAAAAAAGAAAGTATAACAAATATAAGCCATTTGAGAGAAACTTTTCCTTCTGTCGTTCCGTCATCGTTCTTTTTCTGATGATTGACAAGTACAAGGGTCACGATAAGCAATATTATTCCAGCTATAAGTGTCGGTGAAAGTGCCTCCTCTACCGTCATAGTTTTAAGATACAATCCTTGCACAAATATCCCGTACATGCTTGGTATAAGCAATGAGCAGGAGACGATAAGAGAGCTAAGCGCCAAAGGTCCCGTGGCTATTGCAAGCACAGAAAAAACGGTTGCCGCTGCATACGATATTGCAAACAGAAAAGAGGGAAGCAATAAACTTGAACTGTAATACCAATCAGAGTTTACCGCAATAAAAAAGCACATTGCCGCAAGGGAGGTCATTGCCGAGAAAAGAAAAGCACTTCCAACACACTTTTCCTTGAATTTTTGCTTGAAGATATTTTGAACAGTTGCAGTCAAGGCTGTTATGCCGAGCACCAAATAAATAAGCAAGAGATGATCCTTCTTTCAAAAACGTTTTCTATGATGATATCAAACAAAGGGAAATATGTCAAGTATAAAACGTCACAAAAAAGTGCAATTTCGTTTCAATTTTCAAAAAGAAATTGACATTTTGATTTGCATTATTTATAATTATTTTTAAGGTCATAACGGAATATTATTAAGGAAATGATGTTATGTTATTGAAGTATAATACTGAAAAATTAAAAAAGGTAGTAGAGCACTTTTTCAACATCTCGGGTGTGTCTGCAAGTATCCTTGATTCAGACGGAAATCATCTGGCAGGTTGTCCTTTAAGCACAAATCAATTTTGTGGATACATACATACAAGTCCCGAGGGAACAAAAAGATGTCAAAAATCGGACAGGACCCTTTTAGATGAAGTAATAAAAAGCAAATGTGCCGTAACGCGTTGCTGTCATGCAGGTCTTATGGATACAGTCGTGCCGATATACAGTCACGACGTACTGCTTGGTTTTATCATATTCGGTCAGATCGGCGACGGGGAGATGACCAAGGTGCCGTTTTCAGAGATATACGAGAGGACAAAGGATCTTGGACTCGACCGTGACAGACTTGAGGATGCATATAACAAGTTCATATTTACCGACCGCAAAAAGCTTGAAAGTGCTACCGAGATCATAACTATTCTCACCAAGTATATATTGCTTGAGAGACTTATTGAGCCCGAATATGAAGATCAGCTTGAAAAAATAATAAAGCATATCGACGAAAATATTGCAGACGACTTATCGGTTGGAGTGCTTTGCAGAAAATTCAATATTTCAAAGAATTCGTTATATGATCTCTTTCGCAGTCATTTGGGTTGCTCGGTCAAGGAATACGTAAATTCAAAGCGTATAGGGTATGCCGAGGAGCTACTCAAAACAACAAACGATACCGTTTACGAGATAAGCGAAAAGGTCGGCATACGTAATAATCAGTATTTTTGCAGGCTTTTTAAGGAAGCCAAGGGCGATACACCCTTGCAATACCGAAAAAAATGGAAGACACAGCAAAGTCACATTGGCTTTTCAAAAGAATAAACAATACCTGAAGTGAGGTCATATTAAAAATGTATAGAATTTCCGTTCCCGTAACGAATGAACTGGTAACCGAGAAAACAAGAGAAAAATATCTTGCCGAGATGAAGGCAAGTCGGATCGTAGCCATGGCGGTCTGTGAGCCAATGAGTTGCACTAAAGTCTTGTCTTCCTAAGACCGCTTGGCCTCCGAC
>JAZSIV010000088.1:0-18186 GCA_045533995.1 Eubacteriales bacterium | reverse complement strand
CTTCGCATCGCAATATCGTCACCTCCAGAACGAAAAAAGCACCCTATTGGGTGCTTTCGTTCTGGAGGTGACGATCGGATTTGAACCGATGAATAACGTTGTTGCAGACCGGGGCCTTACCACTTGGCTACGTCACCAGATGATTTTGGGCACGAGAATCCTTCGTGCCCATTTTTGGAGCGGATTACGGGGCTCGAACCCGCCACCTCGACCTTGGCAAGGTCGCGCTCTACCAAATGAGCTAAATCCGCATTATATGGTGCCTCCGGTCGGAATCGAACCAACGACACGAGGATTTTCAGTCCTCTGCTCTACCAACTGAGCTACAGAGGCAAACAGCCGAGGCTGTATTAAACCTTGGCGACCCGGATGGGACTCGAACCCACGACCTCTAGCGTGACAGGCTAGCGTTCTAACCAACTGAACTACCGGGCCACATGGTGGGAACAATAGGGCTCGAACCTATGACCCTCTGCTCGTAAGGCAGATGCTCTCCCAACTGAGCTATGCTCCCATGTGTTTGCGTCGCTTGCGGCGACTTACTTATTGTATCACAACTTTCTTTTATTGTCAATACTTTTTTTAAAATTTTTTTATTTTTTTTATTTTTCATTATTCTCCTCCTCTGTCATTATATTTTTCTCCTTTTCATAAAATGAAAAAAAGATGGTATTTTGGAGGACATTTATGGAAATAATGAAAATGATCGCCCTGCTTATAAGCACCGTCATACTTCTTTGCGCTTGCAATCACACCGACCGCCCTACTCTTTCTTATCAGGAACTTCCCTTTCGCGCGGGGCTCTCGTGGGTATCGGGCGGGGTTTCTGTCGGTGCGATACTGACTTCCTCTTTCTCCGACAGCGACACAAAGGTCTACACCCTTGAATTCACCTCTCCCCCCTCTCTTGAGGGAATTTGTGTAAAACAGGCAAATGAAAAAATAACGGTGACTCTTGGCGAACTTGAGATAGCATCGCCAGAGGCGGCAGGCTGGCTTGAGATAAAGGATCTCTTTGAGATAGAAGCGACGGTAACTCACAGCTCGACAGCATCGATCGACGGGGTTGATTTCAACTATATAAAAGCCATCTCCGACACAAAAAGAGGATACGAGCTTTATCTTTTTCCAAAGAACGGACTTCCCCGCAGGATAATATCCGACCTTAACGGAAAGCCCTGTGTGCTTAACGTATTATGGTTTGAATTTATAAAATAAACTAAAAAAGAGGATCAATAAATGAAGATACTTATGCTTACCTCCGCGCTTGAATCGGGCGGTGCCGAAACACATATATGCGAGCTTGCCGCCTCGCTCGCGCGCCGTGGCAATAAGGTCACTGTTGCGTCATCGGGCGGAAAGCTTGCTGAGAAGCTCTCACTTTGCGAAGTTGTTCACATAACGCTTCCTCTTGATTCAAAAGCGCCAATAAGCATAGCGGTCTGTATTAGAAAGCTCCGTGCTCTTATCAAAAGCGAAGAATTTGATATTATTCATACACACTCACGCCTTGCCTCCTTTATCTGCCGACTTTCAATAGGCAAAAGGAATGCGCCGTGCATTGTATCCACCGTTCATTCTCATTTCAGGGTCGATCCAATTCTTAAAAGACTTTCCTTTTGGGGGTGCTCGTCGATTGCCGTCAGCGAGGATCTACGCAGCTATCTTTCGGAAGAATACGGCATCTGCCGCGACAACGTCACTCTCATACCAAACGGAATAGACACAGAGCGCTTTGCACCGCGCGATAGTTCTCTGCAAAGCGCGAAAGAGTATCGCGGTGGTGAAAGCCCGCGTATCGTTTTTGTCAGTCGGCTTGACAACGACTGTTCGCTTGGCGCGACCCTTTTGTGCAAGACCGCCCCCCGTCTTGCGTCGCAATTTGCGGGAATAAAGATCGATATCATAGGTGGCGGCGGAGCGTACAAACGGATCTTGGCTATGTCAAAAAAGGTCAACAGCGATATAGGCTACGAGTGCATAAGGCTTTGCGGATTTATAAAAAATATTCAGGACAAGCTATGTGCTTACGACGTTTTTGTGGGAGTTTCGCGCGCCGCACTTGAAGCGATGTCTTCGGGACTTCCAACCGTCCTTTGCGGAAACGAGGGCTTTTTGGGAATTCTTGATTCCTCCTCTATTGAGAAAGCCGCAAAGACCAATTTTTGTTGCCGCGGCAGTGATCTTCCGACTTCCGATGAGCTTTTTGGAGCGATCTCCTCGCTTTTGCAGATGAGTGGAGCTGAGCGTGCGCTACTTGGGAGTTTTTTGCGCGACTACGTGCGCGCGCATCACAGTCTTGAAGCTGTTGCCGCTATGACTGAGGACTTTTACCGCGCCGCACTTCTCCGCCGTCCCGCCGAGCGCGGCGACTACGTTTTGTGCGGTTATTACGGCTTTGGAAATCTTGGCGACGATGCTATGCTTGATGCGGCGATATGTCGGCTTCGCGGCGAGCACCCCGACAAAAAGCTTTCGGTCATCTGCCGCGATCCGCAAAAAACGGCTCGCCGATTTGGAGTGAGAGCAATAGCAAGAGAAAATCCTTTTGCGATTTCAAAGGAGCTGTCGGGAGCTGAAAAGCTTATCTTTGGCGGTGGATCTATTCTGCAAAATGCAAGCAGCATGCGCTCGCTCCGCTTTTACACCGAGCTTATAAATTACGCTTCAAGGCGGGGAGTTTCTGTCGAGCTTCTTGCAAACGGACTCGGTCCTATAAAAGGAAATCGGGCAAAGAAAATAACAGCGCGCGCGCTCGCTAATTGCTCACGCCTTTCGTTCAGAGATGCGGCATCGGTCGAATTTGCCAAGGAGCTTGGAGCGGACGCGGGCAAAATACAACAGGAGGACGACCTTACAGCTGCCCTCTCGCCCTGCGAGAAAAGCAGAGTGGAAAGTATTCTCGAACGAATCGACGCGAGGGGCAAAAGAATGGTCCTTGTTTCGCTCCGCAACGGCACTAAGAAAAAAGATAGGCGGCTTACAGAATCCTGCCTCTTTCTGCTCTCGCGCAACGGACTTTTGCCCGTGTTCGTTCTGATGCATCCAGAAAAGGACAAAAAAATATCTAAAAGAGCCGCTAAAAAATGCGGCGGTGTCTTTCTTCCATCGCTTTCTCCCCGTGAGCTTGCAGGGCTCGTTTCAAGAGCTGAATATGCTGTCGGAAACCGATATCATCTTCTTTATCTTGCAAAGCGGGCGGGTGTAAAGGTCGTACCAATCGGAGAGGATCCCAAGCTTATTTCCCTATTATAAGTAAATGCCCGTGTGTCGCGTGACTCACGGGCAAATTTTTCTTTGCTTTTATTTTACTCGTCGATAGCTTCAAAGCTCTCTCTTGCGCGGAATATAAGAGAAATACACCAAACTCCCGCAAGTGCAATTACTGTATAAATAATACGGCTGAAAAGTGCATCCTGACCGCCGCATATCCATGCTACTATATCAAATTGGAAAAGGCCTATGCTTCCCCAGTTAAGCGCGCCGAGTATAGTGAGTATCAGCGCAATTCTATCCATGATCATCGTCAAATCCTCCTTGAACGGTTTTCCGCTCAATTTTAGTTTTTACAGCAAAACGGATTTTATGTAAAATTTATTTTTGGTATTCTTATAAAATATTTTTCCTGCTCATTTTTCTTTTTTGTACTATTTCTCGGTTTTTTGGGCACAATAATGAGCGAGAGATAACATATATTTCTGTCTCAAAAAAATTTAAGGAGTTTTTATTAACATGAAAAAGATTATAATCACCATGATACTGATCTTAACCCTCTGTATGTCGCTTGTCGCCTGCGGCAACAACAATAACAACGACGACTCAAACGGATCGGACTCGACACCGACAACGACCACCACTCAGAACGATGGTATGATCACCGATACAGGCACTGACACAAATATTATTGACAGAGTTGAAAGCGGTATACTCGGAACAGACACAAAATAAAGGATAGACGAATACCAAAGCACTAAATTCACAGAGGGCTGACCTTTTGGTCAGCCCCGTTTTTAGGAATTATTCTGCCTCGCAAATGGAATTAAACATTATATCAAACACTTCACCGCCAACGCGTGTGAAAGTAAACGTATATGTGCGTTCTCCAAAGGTTTTGATAGCCTGGTACATTTTCATCTCTACACCTTGGATCACAAAGGTCTGATCAAAAATAATGAACTCAATTCCTTTTTCGTTTGTAGCACGACTAATTTGAACATCAACTATCGTATATCCCATTGCCTCATAAACCGGTCTAAGTAATATATCATAGCTCTCAAGCGTCATCGTGCTATACATTTCGGTAGCGTTCTCAAACACAACGTTCATATTTTCTCCTGTTGCGGCATCCATTACCATAAGAACGCTTCCCTCGCTCACCTGCCAGCTCTCAGGATAAACAAAACACACCTCGCCGGTATTGTATAATTTATATCCCTCCGGAATCTCTGAAACAGGCTCGGTCGTACCCTCGGGTTCCGTCGTAACTTCAGGTTCTGTGGTAACTTCAGGTTCTGTTGTTTCCTCTTGAGTATCGGTAGTATCAGTGACATCATCATTATTATTATCACAAGAACCGAACAGCAAAGCAGAAGAAAGCATCAAAACAAGCACAAGCAATAAACATATAATTTTTTTCATGGCTATTCCTCCTTTACGTTGTTATTGCTCTTATATTTTAACACCTAACGGTGTTATTTGTCAATACCATTCGGTGTTTTTTATATAATTAAATTAATTAATGCTGATAGGAGAGATATTATGTATTTCTATCGACGGGTTAGAGACTTACGTGAAGACAAGGACAAAACACAAAAGGACATCGCCGAATATCTCAATATGCAATTAACTGTATACCAACGCTACGAGCGCGGAGAGCGAGAGCTTCCCCTTTGGGCAGCCATCAAGCTTGCCGATTATTATAATGTTTCTCTCGACTATTTAGTTGAGAGAGATCTTTAAGACAAATAAACCCTATTCGATTAAAGGCAAAGGCTTCACCCTTCTGATCAGCGAGCCTTTGAAAAAATTTTGTCAAAACTTTTCCAAACGTTTATATGAAAATTTTTAAAAACGGGTGTGGGGGAAACCTTTTATTAAGGTTTCCCCCACATACATTTATCCAATTAAAATTACCACTCTGCAACAGAGCCGTCGCCATGACGCCATACGGGGTTCTTCCACTGGTGAGGATTCTTGTTCTCTTCAAGAACGAGCTCCTTATTTACCTCAACTCCAAGACCGGGAATTCTGGGCATCTGAACTCTGCCGTCAACGAACTCAAAATCTTCCTTGTTGAGAGCGTAGTCAAGAACGCTCTTGCCTACGTTGTAGTGGATACCGATAGACTGCTCCTGAATAACTGCGTTATAGCAGGTAGCGTCAAGGTTAAGACAAGCAGAAAGCGCGATAGGTCCGAGAGGACAGTGAGGAGCAACTGCTACGTCATAAGCCTCTGCCATAGAGGCGATCTTCTTAACCTCGGTAAGTCCGCCTGCATGCGAGAGGTCGGGCTGAATAATATCAACACCGCCCGCCTGAAGCAGACGCTTGAAGTCATACTTTGTGAAAAGTCTCTCGCCTGTTGCTATCGGGATATTACAGCAAGCTGCGATCTCCTTGAACACTTCCATGTTCTCGCAAAGAACGGGCTCCTCGATAAACATAGGATCAAATTCCTCAAGCTTCTTTGCAAGGATCTTTGCCATAGGCTTGTGAACACGTCCGTGGAAGTCGATAGCGATACCGAAATACTTACCGCAAGTTTCACGAATTGCCGCAACTCTCTCAAGAACTGCATCGACCTTATCGTAAGTATCGATCATCTGAAGCTCCTCGGTAGCATTCATCTTAACAGCGGTAAAGCCCGCGTCCTTTCTCTCCTTTGCCATAGCGCCGGTGTCAGCAGGACGGTCTCCGCCGATCCACGAGTAGACCTTAATGTTATCACGGCACTTTCCGCCCATAAGCTCATAAGCGGGAGCTCCGTAGAATTTGCCCTTGATGTCCCAAAGAGCCTGGTCGATACCTGCAATAGCACTCATAAGAACTCCGCCGCCGCGATAGAAACCTGCTCTGTAGATCGTAGCAGAGATATCCTCGATACGGTTAGGATCGTTTCCTATAAGATATGTGGACATTTCCTGTACGCAGGCAAGAACCGCGTCGCAGTGTCCCTCGAGAACAGCCTCGCCCCATCCTGTGATGCCGGCATCTGTCTCGATCTCAACAAATCCCCAACGGGGACGAACGTGATATGTATTGACCTTTGTAATCTTCACTTTAATATACCTCGTTATATATTCGCTTTTAGCTATTGAGAATTACTTATCTCTGTACGCGTCCCGATGCGTTACCGCCTGCAAGAGCCTCTACCTCAGATACGCTCATAAGGTTGAAGTCGTGCTCAATAGAGTGCTTGAGACAAGAAGCTGCAACTGCGAAGTTGATAGCCTTCTGATCGTCATAGCCTGAAAGGAGAGAGTAGATAAGTCCGCCGCCGAAGCTGTCGCCGCCGCCTACACGGTCAACGATGCGAACGAGATACTTGGGAGAGAAGTGTGCCTCGCCGTTGCTGTAAAGCATAGCTGCCCACTCGTTATCGGATGCAGAAATGCTTCCGCGGAGTGTGATAGCAACCTTGTCAAAGCCAAATTTCTCTGTAAGCTGACGGGCAACGCTGATGTAACCGTCATGGTTTACCTTACCTGCATAGAGGTCTGTTCCCTCTGCCTCAATTCCGAATACGTCCTTTGCGTCCTCTTCGTTTGCGATACAAACGTTAACGTAGGGCATAAGCTGAGACATAACTGCCTCTGCTTCCTTGTTTGTCCAGAGCTTCTTACGGTAGTTAAGGTCGCAGCTGATCTTAACGCCAAGCTCCTTAGCTGCCTTACAAGCCTCAAGACAGATAGCGGGCATCTCGCCGCCGAGAGCGGGAGTAATTCCTGTGAAGTGGAACCAATCAGCACCCTCAAAGATCTTCTTCCAATCAAAGTCGGAAGCAGTTGCCTTTGCGATAGCAGAGCCTGCGCGGTCGTAAATAACCTTGGAAGCACGCTGTGAAGCGCCCTTCTCAACGAAGTAGATACCAAGTCTGTCGCCGCCGCGAACTACGTTGCTTGTATCAACACCGAAACGACGGAGCTCATTGATAGCGCACTGTCCGATCTCGTGAGCAGGAACCTTGGATACGAAAGCTGCATCCATGCCATAGTTTGCAAGAGATACTGCTACGTTAGCCTCTCCGCCCGCATAGCTTGCTTCAAACTTGCCTGCCTGAACGAAACGGAGGTAGCCCTCGGGATTAAGACGCATCATAATTTCACCAAAAGTGATAATTCTTTTCATTTTTTGTTTTCTCCTTAAAAAATGCTTTGTATTTTTTTATTTGTTTTTATTTTTTAACCCTTAACGTTTGCAACGAGCTTGCGAGCGACCTCTGTGATCTTGTCAAACTCACCTGCATCGATCCACTTCTTGTTTGCGAGGTTTCCGCCAACACCAACACCGACAACGCCTGCCTTGATGAAGTCAGCAGCATTATCCTCGTTTACTCCGCCAACACCGAGCATCTTAACGTGGCTGATAGGTGCGCAAAGAGCCTTTACGTAAGCTGTGCCGAGGTTTCCGATCGGGAAGAGCTTTACGAAATCAGCGCCTGTGCGGTGTGCAAGAAGCACCTCTGAAGGTGTGAGTGCACCGGGCATAGAAACTGCGCCGAGCTCAACTGTACGACGGATAACGTCTACGTTTGTGTCAGGAGAAATGATGAACTTTGCTCCTGCGCCTACTGCAAGCTCAACGAGCTCGGGTGTTGTAACAGTACCTGCTCCAACGAGCATCTTGTCGCCGTATTTCTCGGAAATTCTGGAGATTGCTTCTGCAGTATCCTTAAAGGAATCGGGATTCTTCTGATTGAAAGTAACTTCCATAAGACGAACACCGCCCTCGTAAAGAGCATCAGCTACCTTCATGCAAGCCTCGGGATCAACACCGCGTACGATAGCAACGACCTTTTCTTCCAAAACCTTCTTAATTGTATTTTCTCTCATATCTTCCTCCGATATTTTTATGAGCAGCACGAAAAATACATTAAATTCGCCTACTGCCCCATATTATTTTACATTATAGATTATAGCAAACAAGCACTGCCAAGTCAAGACTTTTTGACATTTTTTGTCTTGTTCGTCAATAATCTCTTGACTTGCCGTCCTTTTCGTGTTAAAATAGCCACAAATACACGGACAGTTTGTAATAAAAGCGCTTGCGCTCCACCTGTCCTAAATCAAAATTACGGGCAATAAGATATTTTTTCGCGCCGTAAGGCGCGTTTTTTATTGTCGGGAAAGGGTTGGAAGAAATATCCTGTAAAAAAATGAACGAATTACTTATCATTATTTCGCTACTCCTTATCTACGGAATGGTCCTTCTTGCTTACAGACTTTTTGGTAAAAACGGACTTTATGCGGCAAGCGTCATTGCCACCGTCTTTGCAAACATCGAGGTGCTGCTGATCGTTGATGCCTTTGGCATGGAGCAGACGCTCGGCAACGTTCTTTTTGCCTCGACCTATCTAATTACAGATATTTTAAGTGAAAACGAGGGCAAAAAGTGCGCGAACCAAGCCGTGAAGATCGGAATTTTCTCGACCGTGGCTATGCTCGTCATAACACAGTTCTGGTTCCTCTATTCCCCGAGTGCAAACGACTGGGCAATGCCTGCAATCAAGCAAATATTTTCCACAACGCCAAGGCTTATGCTCGCAAGCCTTACAGGTTACGTCGTCTCGCAGACCTTTGACGTCTGGCTCTATCACAAGTGGTGGGATCTTACCACAAAGCGTTTTGGTGATTCAAAGAAATTTCTCTGGCTGCGAAACAATGGCTCAACTCTCATCTCCCAGCTTATAAACACCGCGCTCTTTACGTCTATCGCATTCGGCGGCTGGTACGAGCTCAAAACTATGCTTTCTCTTATGCTCTCAAGCTATGTAATATACGTGTTTACAAGCTTGCTCGATACACCCGCGGTATATATATCCCGTTTGATGAAGCGAAGCGGAAAGATACCCGATTAAAATCTTTCACCATATTTTTGAGAGGATCTTATATGAATAGAGACAAAGCAAAAGCAAAAAGAAACAAAACCTTAGATATTTCGGTGTTAGACGGTAAAAATTATCTTGAACGATGCTCCCGTATTAAAAAGGCTGCAAGAACCGTGTCCGAAATTGAAAACCGCACCTTTATCGGTGACACATTTGAGCTTCTGCCTCTGATGCCGCGCGAATCGATCGACCTCATTGTCGCCGACCCGCCATACAATATGCGCAAATCCTTTAACGGCAGGGTGTTTAGCAAGAAAAGTCTTGAGGAATACGAGGAATATACGCGCAGATGGCTATCGCTCGTCGCTCCCGTCCTGAAGAAAAACGGCTCAATTTACGTATGCTGTGATTGGCAGTCGAGCCTTGCTGTCGGCAAGGTGCTATCCGAATTCTTTACCGTCAGAAACCGAATAAGCTGGCAAAGAGAAAAAGGCAGGGGTGCCGATAAAAACTGGAAAAACGGAATGGAAGACATCTGGTTTGCCACCGTTTCAGAAGATTACACATTTAATCTCGATGCGGTAAAGGTCCGCCGCCGAGTGCTCGCACCCTACCGCGAGGACGGCAAGCCAAAGGACTGGCAAGAGGAAAAGGGAGAAAAATTCCGCCTCACCTGCCCCTCGAATTTCTGGGACGACATCACCGTTCCCTTCTGGTCTATGCCCGAAAACACGGCTCACCCAACGCAAAAGCCTGAAAAGCTTCTCGCAAAGCTGATACTTGCGAGCTCGAATGAGGGTGACCTTGTCCTTGACCCCTTTATGGGCTCGGGAAGCAGCTGTGTTACGGCAAAAAAGCTTGGCAGAAAATACGTAGGGATCGAGCTTGACGAGCAGTATTCAGTCTGGTCGCAGATAAGACTTGAGAGAGCCGACACCGACAAGACCATACAAGGATATGAGGACGGAATTTTTTACGAAAGAAACTCGTAGGATATAAATATCGCTCAAAAAAAGTATTTTCATAATTTTTACTTAGTTACCTATTGCAATTTTTCGACATATATGTTAATATTACAATGTAATTATGCGAATTCTTAGATATCCCCGTTGATTATTTGTTGAACTATATTGACTTTTCGGAGGATCTTGCAATGAATACCGAAATCAAAAGACAGAATATATCGGGCGCACCTCTGCGTCTTTCAAGAAATCTTACCCCAACGGCAAAAACAGGCTCTTTGTCAAAGCTTCATCTGCACGATGATATTGAGCTTCTCGCGGGTCATTCGGGCATGCTTGAGGTGTGTGTGGACGGCAAAAAAATAAATCTGCGCGTTGGAGATATCTTGATGATCAAGCGCCGCGTGCCCCACTCAACAAGCAAGATACTTCCCTTTACCGAAGCGATTCTGCTCCATTTCGATCTTGAAAAGATAGGAGAGGGCGAGAACACCGAAAGATTTGACTATCTTTCCGCAATTCTCTCGGCATCGGAGAGGAATTTTGTGTATCTCAGACGTGAGGACAGCTTTACGGCACGACTCTTTGAGATAGTCGATAAAATGTATCAGGAAAACACCAAGCGAGAGGACAGCTACGAGCTGATAGTTTCGGGACAGATGAGCATTCTTCTCGGTCTTCTTTACAGACAGGGCATTTTGGAAAGTGCCGAACACAAGAAAAATATTGAATCAATAGGCAAGCTTATGCCCTGTCTTGAGTATATAGACGAGAACCTTGAAAAAGAGCTTTCTCTCGAGTCGCTCTCTGCCACTTTGGGTGTAAATCGCGAATATTTTTGCAGACTTTTTAAGAAAATTATGGGAACAACCCCCACCGAGTATATAAATCTTGTTCGTGTCCATAAAGCAGAAAATATGCTTTTGACCACCGATAACAGCATTTCCGATATAGCCGAGCGCACAGGCTTTTGCTCCGTATCCTATTTCAACAGGGTTTTTAAGTCATTAAGGAAGAGCACCCCCGCGGCACACAGGAATATTATTTACGCAAAAAATATGCTTATATAAATATAATGAAGAAAAGCAGGCAGAGTTTTATCCTCTGTCTGCTTTTTCTTTCTTGCCGATCATTCTCCGTAGGACGCGTCTATGCCGAGCGCTTCAAGAGATTTTTCGTCATAATATTCAAGAGGGTCAACAGAAAGTCCGCCAACTGTCATTTCAAAATGAAGGTGGGGCTCTTCGGCGATCTCTATCATCGCGCTGTTACCGACGGTGGCAATAAGCTGCCCCGCACGGACGCTTGCTCCCTCGGCAATTCCCTCAGGAAGCGTTTCCCCGAGATTCTTATAAACGGTGACACAGTCGCCGCTGTGCTCGATAGCCATACAGTATCCCATTTTAACGTCCTCCCATATCTTGCCTATCTTTCCGTCTGCGGCGGCATATACGGGCGCATTTTCCTCGGTCACAACGTCAACTCCGAGATGTACTCTGTAATCGTTCATTGTGTTTGAATAGACCTGCAGGCTCGCGTCGTGCTCCTTAAGGATCGCTCCCTTAACGGGAAGAACAAAGGACGGCAATACGTCCTCAACAGGCTTTGCCACACTGTCGGCGGGTTTCTTTGTGTCCTCGGGCTTGTCGGTAGGCTTTGTATCCTTTGTATCCTCGGGCTGACGTGTGTCGGTGGCAGGTGTGCTGTCGGTCCCCGCAGGGTCCTTGTTATCATTTTGCTTTGTTCTGTTTGAGGCAAAGGTCACGCCGACGATAACAAGCACCGAAACAAGAAGAAGAACGGCAGTAACGAGTGTTGCGCGGTTGATCTTTGAATTTTTAAGCTTTGATGCAAATGTTTTTTTGTTTTCAGACATTTTCTCGACTCCTTTTGAGTTATTTACTGCTCTTATTTTTGCCTTTGTTTTAGTAATTATTCACTTTCGGCAAAATTTGTTTTATCGAAGGAAGCCGAAAAGGATCAAAATTTTATAATATATAATGAAAATAAAATAAAAAATTTCTTGACAAGGCGAATTTGTTGTGATATTATATTGAGTATATATAATCGGTAATTATTTTTTGCCGAAAAAATTTACACTTTATGAGGTGATTATCATGAAAAAATCAGTTTTGAAGGCACTCGCTCTTGTTATGTGCGCACTTCTCCTCTCTGCTTGCTTCGTAGGATGCGATGGCAATAAGGCAGATACTTACGTTATCGGTGTTTCCGGTCCTCTTACCGGCGGCGCTGCAGTTTACGGTGTAGCAGTTAAGAACGCTGCACAGATGGCTGTTGACGAGATCAACGCTGCAGGCGGTCTTGACGGCGTTATGTTCTCTCTCGAGGCATTTGACGACCAGCACGACGCAACAAAGGTTGCTACAAACTATGCAGCTATGATGGACAAGGGAATGGTTGTATCTCTCGGATGCGTAACTTCCGCTCCCGGTCTTGAGTTCACAAAGCTCTCCGCTGAAGACAACGTATTCTTCATCACTCCCTCCGCTTCCGCTAATGCTATCGTTTATGACGGAACAGAGGAAAAGCCCGAAGACCTTTACACCAACGGCTACCAGATGTGCTTTGCGGACGGTAACCAGGGTACAGTTGCAGCTGACTACGTAAACTCTCTCGATTACACAACAATCGGTATCTTCTACAAGTCCGATGACCCCTATTCAAAGGGTATTTACGACACATTCAAGGCAACTCTTAACGAGAACATCCAGACAGTAGAAGCAAGCTTTGTTGGCGAAGCTACAGACTTCACAACTCAGATCGAGCTCCTCAAGGATTGCAAGTTCATCTTCATGCCTATCTACTACACACCCGCTTCCGCATTCATGACACAGGCTAAGGATAAGGTAGCTGCAGAGGCTATCTACTACGGATGTGACGGATTTGACGGTATCGAGTCTGCAGAAGGCTTTGATATTACAGCAATTCCCCAGAAGATCACAATGCTCTCTCACTTCAACTCTAAGGCTACTGAGGGCGCAGCTGCTGACTTCATCAAGAAGTACACAGAGAAGTTCGGCGCAGAGACTCTTAACCAGTTCGGCGCTTCTGCATACGACTGCGTATACGCTATCTACAACGCTATGAAGGAAGCTAAGGCTGAGGGCAAGGATATTGCTCCCGGAATGGACGCTTCTGAGCTTTGCGAGATCCTCAAGGAGAAGTTCAACGGTGGCTTCACATACAGCGGAAACACCGGTGACAACATCAAGTGGCAGTCAACAGGTTTCGTTGATAAGACAGCTATCGCATTCGTTATCAAGGAAGCTAACGCTTAATCGCATTAACTCTTGATTTTTATGAATTTGCCGCTGCGGTATCCCCGTGTCGGCAAATTCTCATCTTAATAAATAATAAAAAGGTAGCAATTATGGATTTTTTAATAGCACTTATAAACGGCTTAAGTGCCGGCGGAACATATGCTATCATCGCTCTCGGTTACACGATGGTCTACGGTATCGCAAAGATGCTTAACTTCGCTCACGGCGACGTCATTATGACTGCCGGATACGTGATGTTTATAACACTTAACTTCCTTGGACATCCTGTCATCGCTATTTTTGCAGCGATGATCTTTTGTGTTGTTCTCGGCATTACTATCGAGCGACTTGCCTACCGCCCCTTGCGAGGTGCTTCACCTCTCGCCGTTCTTATTACTGCAATCGGTGTAAGCTCGCTCTTGCAGAGCTTGGCACAGATAATCTTCGGCTCGGACACAAAGATGCCCGTAAAACTTCAGATCTCGGGTTCAGTCAGCATAGGCTCGTTCAATATCGCATACAGCACAATCATCACTCTTGCGGTAACCGTTATCGTTATGACAGTTCTTACACTCTTTGTAAATAAGACAAAGACAGGTCGCGCTATGGTTGCCGTTTCTGAGGACAGAGATGCGGCGCTCCTTATGGGTATAAACACAAACGCGATAATATCAATAACCTTTGCGATAGGCTCGGCTCTCGCCGCTGTTGCAGGTTATCTTATGCTCTGTAAGGCACCCAGCCTTTCAACCACATTTGGAGCGATGCCCGGCATCAAAGCGTTTACCGCGGCGGTAATCGGCGGTATCGGCTCGATCCCCGGCGCAATGCTCGGCGGAATTTTGCTCGGAGTTGTTGAAAGCCTTTCTTACAGCATTCCCGCGCTTGCACCCTACACCGATGCTGTAGAGTTCGCGATCCTTATCGTCGTTCTTCTGGTCAAGCCTTCGGGTATTCTCGGAAAAATGAGAAGGGAAAAGGTGTGACGGTATGATGATAAACAAAAAAACTTTATTCGGATTTATAAAGAGATATTTAAGCTACATAATCATTGCGGCAGTTGCCATTGGTTACGCCGTTATCTCTCTTACGGGCGGCGCTAAGACCGCTGACCTTTACCTTCTTGAAAAGATCGCTATTGCTATAATCCTTGCCGTTTCTCTTGGAATGGTAGTAGGATTTCTCGGCGAGCTTTCGCTTGGTCACGCAGGATTTATGTGCGTGGGCGCATATCTTGGCGGTAAGGTCTCGGTTCTTCTTGAGCCCGTTCTCGGCAATTCTCTTGCCGCGCTTCTTATCTCTATAATTGCAGGCGGTCTTGTTGCCGCGCTTGCAGGCTTTATAGTCGGACTTCCCGCACTCCGTCTGCGCGGTGACTATCTTGCTATAGTAACGCTTGCCTTCGGCGAGATCGTTCGTTCACTCTTTATGAACGCTCCTGCGGCGGCATTTGGCGGAACACTCGGACTTGAAACTCCGAGATTTGACAAGAAGACCCTCTTTATCGTTGCATTTGCCTTCGTTCTCATTACGATCGCGGCAACGCAGAACCTGCTTCACAGTAAGCACGGAAGAGCCGTAACATCTATCCGCGACAACGAGATCGCGGCAAGAGCTATGGGTATCGACGTAACGAAATATAAGCTTTTCGTATTTACTCTCTCTTCCTTCTTTGCAGGAATTGCAGGTGTTCTCTTCAGCTACAGTAATTACCGTATCCAGAGTGCAAACTTTGACTATAACTACTCTATCGAGATACTTGTTATGGTAGTTCTTGGCGGTATCGGAAGCATCAACGGTTCTATTATCGCCGCAACTCTTATCACATTCCTTAACGTTAAGCTTCAGACACTTCTGACGGGTGACCTCGCGGTTCTCCAGAACCTCTTGTACGCACTTATCCTTATTGTGATAGTTATTTACAAGAACGCGCCCGCGCTTAAGCATTTCAGAGAAAGATATAATTTTAAGAAGCTCACGGGACTGTTATCGAAGAAAAAAGACAAGAAGGAGGCAGAATGATCATGGCAGAGAATAAACAGATCATAACAAATGCCTCCGAGCCCGTTCTCCGCGCAGAGCACCTTTCCATTCAGTTTGGCGGTCTTCGTGCGGTTGACGACGTAAACCTTACCGTTCATAAGGGTGAGCTTTACGGTCTTATCGGTCCTAACGGTGCAGGAAAAACAACGTTCTTTAACCTTATAACAGGCGTTTACAAGCCCACCTCGGGAAGATTCTTCCTTTGCGGCGAGGAGCTTACGGGAATGTCTACCATTGAGGTAAATAAAAAGGGTATCGCGCGTACATTCCAGAACATTCGTCTTTTCGGAAACCTCACGGTTGCCGAGAACGTAATGATCGGTCTTTCAAATCAGATAAGATGCTCTGTGGCAGAGTCGATACTTCGTCTTCCCCGCCATAAGAAGACCGAAAAGGAATTCAAGGAGAGAGCAATGGAGCTCCTCAAGGTATTTAAGCTTGACCAGTACAGCGACTACCTTGCGCAAAACCTTCCCTACGGTAAGCAGAGAAGACTTGAGATAGCAAGAGCACTTGCAACAAACCCGAAGCTTCTTCTTCTTGACGAGCCTGCGGCAGGTATGAACCCCAACGAAACGCAGGAGCTTATGGACGATATCCTCTTTATCAGAGATCATTTCGATATGACCATACTCCTTATCGAGCACGATATGCGACTTGTCGGCGGCATCTGCGAGAACCTGACAGTTCTCAACTTCGGTACAGAGCTTGCGCAGGGCAAGACGTCCGACGTACTTAACGATCCCGACGTCATCAAGGCGTATATCGGCGAATAATGCTTTAAGGAAAGGAGAATAAATATGTCAGAAACTTTACTTAAAGTAGAAGACCTTGAGGTGTATTACGGTGTTATCCGCGCACTCAAGGGAATATCGTTTGAGGTCAAAAAAGGCGAGATAATTTCCCTAATTGGCGCAAACGGCGCAGGAAAGACCACAACTCTTCACACGATAACAGGTCTTATCCACCCCAAAAGCGGAAACGTTTTCTACAAGGGACGCAATATTACAAAGGTCCCCGCGCACAAGATAGTTGCAGACGGACTTGTTCACGTTCCCGAGGGCAGACGCGTATTCCAGCAGCTTTCGGTATATGACAACCTTCTTATGGGCGCATATACAAGAAAGGACAAATCGGGCGTTGAGGAAACCATGAAGCAGGTATTTGCACAGTTTCCAAGACTTGAGGAGCGTAAAAAGCAGCTCGCAGGAACTCTGTCGGGCGGTGAGCAGCAGATGCTTGCAATGGGCAGAGCACTCCTTGCGGACCCCGAGCTTATCGTTCTTGACGAGCCCTCGATGGGACTTTCTCCCCTGCTCGTTTCCGAAATATTTGAGATAGTAAAATCCTTCCGCGATGCAGGAAAGACCGTTCTTCTCGTTGAGCAGAACGCGAAAAAGGCAATGTCTATCTCCGATAGAGTTTACGTCCTTGAAACAGGCTCGATCACTATGTCGGGTAATGCTCAAGATCTTATAAACGACCCCAATATCAAAAAGGCATATTTGGGAGAATAAAAGTAAGCTCCATAATCTTAAAGCGGAGGATCCGATCTCGCGTCGCGATTCCCCGCTTTGATTTTTTGATTCCAGAAAGGATGACAAATGACTGTAATCAGTGTAAACGATATTTCGCTTTCCTTTGGAACGAACGAAATATTTAATAATATATCCTTCGCACTAAATGAAAATGACAAAATGGGCATTGTGGGTGTGAACGGTTGCGGAAAATCGACCCTTATGAGCCTGCTCCTTGGAGACAGAGAGCCCGACATGGGAAACGTCTTTATCTCAAAGCAGAAAACGCTTGGTGTTCTTCGCCAGAACGATGCCTTTCTTGAGGTTGACAGCACCCTCTCGGAAAACGAGCGACAGCTCACAGCCCTTGAGGTAATGTACCGCACCTTTGACGACCTTATAAGACAAGAGGAGCGCCTGTCCGAGCTTGCGCATCAGATGGCAAATGAGGATGCCGACGAGGAGACAGCCCATCTCTATACACGTCTTAACGAGGATTTTATTGCGCGCGGCGGGCTTGAATTCAGGGCTCGATGCGCCTCGACCCTGCTTAAAATGGGCTTTGACGAGGACCAGATGCGACTTCCCTATTCAGCACTCAGCGGCGGTCAGAAGACACGTCTTGCCCTCTCCAGAGAGCTTTGCCGTGAGCCCGATATACTTCTGCTCGACGAGCCGACAAACCACCTTGATATAGAAACTCTCGGTTGGCTCGAGGGCTTTCTCGTCGCATACAAAAAATGTGTTATAATTATTTCTCACGACCGATATTTTCTCGATAAGATAACTAACAAAACGCTTATTATGGAGCACAAAACGGCAAAGCTTTACGGCGGCGGCTACACCCGCGCGATGAAGCAAAACAAAGAGGATGCCGAAATACAGCTCCGTCACTATAAAAATCAGCAAAAGGAGATCGCGCGTCAGGAAGCGTATATCGCACAACAGCGCGCGTGGAACAGAGAGCGAAACATAATTGCCGCCGAAAGCCGACTCAAGCTTCTTGACAAAATGGAGAGAGTTGAGCGTCCGAAAGAAGCACCGAAGCCTATAAAGATGCGCTTTAACTCTTCGATCGAAAGTGGCTCCGAGGTTATTACAGTTCGTAATCTTTCATTTGGCTACGATCCCTCAAAGCCACTCTTCTCCGACTTTTCTATGCTTGTCAAAAAAAGAGAACGTCTCTTTTTTGTGGGCGCTAACGGAAGCGGCAAATCGACACTCATTAAGCTTCTTATCGGCAAGCTCGTTCCGACCTCGGGATACGTCGAGGCGGGCTACAACGTAAACGTTGGATATTACGATCAGGAAAATCAGAACCTTACCGACTCGAACAC
>JAZSIV010000170.1:0-5442 GCA_045533995.1 Eubacteriales bacterium | reverse complement strand
GCGTGAGTCGATATCACACAAATTTGATAGGGGGGGAGCGCCTTGGTGCTCTCGAAAAACGTAATTAAAAGATGAGATTTTTTTGCAAAAAGCCCCCTCCTGCACCTCCCCAAAAACCTTTCGAACAAATTCTTTAGTTTTGACTGAAAACTTTTTGCTGTGGGATATAAGGCGTGAGTCGATATCACACAAATTTGATAGGGGGGGAGCGCCTTGGTGCTCTCGAAAATAAATAGAAAAATAATTTTCCCGTCGTTGTGAAGACGTTAATATGCTATTAAAAATTGACCTAAAAGTTTTTGAGGGGGGTCGGGGGAGGCTTTTTTCAAAAAGCCTCCCCCAAAAAAGCACCTCTACATAATAAAAAAGAAACTTTTAATGGGTGATGTTCTTAGCGGAGAAATCACAATCAGTTTGTTCATATTGCGAAGAATTGCTCCGCAGTAAACAAATAATTAACGCCGACAGATTTTCAGGGTCTGTCGGCGTTGTTCTTTTGCTTGATAAATAACATTTTTAGTCTTGCGGTTTCGGATTGTTGGGTAGTGGTTTCCCGTTTTCATCGCGGTTAATGGGTATTGCTTTGAGATGGAATTGTATGCATCCCTCAGCACAAGGAATATTAATTTCGTATCGTTCCTTTTCTCCTCTATATGTAAAGTCGCCCCCACAGCGTATTACTTCACACAATGTGTATATCGTCATCATTGTTTTAGGGCACATTTCGGCAGGGCAACCATAGGAAAAGACAAACTTATCCCCTTTTTCCAAGCCCAATCTGCAATGTTCTGCTTTTCCTTTTATTACTGTCAACTCGAATTGCCAATCTTCAGTGCACCATTTTTGCATATCAATATCCTCCATCCGATTGTTTGCCCATCGTTCTGTTTTATCGCAAGTTTCGCCTTTGTATTACAAAGACTCAGGGCAAAGCCCATACCCCTAAGGTTGCGCGAATTCAAAGGCTCTCCCTTTGGGAGAGCTCCCGCAATAGCGGGTGAGAGGGCGATTTACGGCAATTTTTCTATTCTCTCATTGATCACTCTATCGATCATTCGGCAAACGCCGTCAAAATTTTCATCTATGTCTTTATTGGAAAAGCGCAAAACATAAATTCCGTATCTCTCAAGAATTTCAGTTCTTGCCGCGTCTTGCGCTTTGCCTTGATTTGTATAGTGCTGTGAACCGTCAAGCTCTATCACAAGACGAGCACTATGACAATAAAAGTCCGCAATAAAATTATCTATGATCCGTTGCTTGTATATCTTTACCGGGTAATATCGCAAAAAATCGTACCATAAATGTTTTTCATGCCGAGTCATATTACGGCGTAAAATTCTTGCGACATTCAACAACTCATTATTTTTCTTTAATGGTACTCGCTCCATTTTGCCCTCTCCGTCGGCTTCGCCGCCACCTCTCCCAAAGGGAGAGGCTTTTTCGTTATCCCTATTATAACACAAATCGGCAGAGAAAACAAGTTCTCTGCCGAAGTTTTCGTGCTGCTAATTCTCCGCTAAGAATGCAGAGAGAAGAAAGCTTCCTTTTTTAATGCAATTATTTGACGAGCTCCATAGCCTTTGCTGTTTTTTCCTTGATCTCGTCGGGAGTGCCCTTCATCATCCAGCTTCCGCCGCAAGCAACGATCTTGGGGAAAGCAAGATATTCGAGAACGTTTGCGTCGCTGATTCCGCCTGTGGGAAGGAACTTGATCGCGGGGAAAGCAGCGGCAAGAGACTTGATAGCCTTAAGCCCGCCGAAGTCGGATGCGGGGAAGAATTTAACGATCTCAATACCGCACTCGATAGCCGCGATGATCTCTGTGGGAGTTACGCAACCGGGCAGATAAGGAACACCGTGCTTCTTGCAGACCTCAGAAACCTTAGCGGAGAATCCGGGACCTACGATAAATTTAGAGCCGCAAGCAATAGCCTGCTCTGCCTGCTCTGCGTTGATAACAGTACCTGCGCCGATAAGCATTTCGGGGAATTTCTCAACACCGAGCTTTATAGCGTCAGCCGCGCAAGCTGTACGGAAGGTGATCTCTGCGATAGGAAGACCGCCTTCGCAAAGAGCGCGAAGAGTGGGCTCTGTATCCTCAAGATTATTAAGTACAACTACGGGAACCAACTTTTTTTCCTGAATAAATTCCATAACGTTCATGATTTTTGCCTCCAAATTATATATTGTTTAATTTTATTTTTATATCATGGGAATTATCATTATTTTTTCAAGCTCCTCACGGGGAAGGAAGGGGGCGAGGTCTTCAAGCGGCGGACTTACGAGAGTTCCGTCCTCAAGGCGTCGCGTCGCGCTCTTCGGTTCAAAGAGCTGTTCGGGGCTTACGAATATTTCTGCGATAAACGCTCCCTCGGTTGAAAATACCGTGTCAAGAAGGTCCGCAAGCTCGGCATTTGAATGGCAGGCGGCATAAGGATAGCCGTATGCCCAAGCAAGCTTTTCAAAAGAGGGGAATGAAAGATCTCCGCTTTCGGGTCCGATTCCGACCTTAGAATGTTCTGCAAAAAGATTTGTTTGCGTTTGTCTTATCGAGTGATATCCACCGTTGTTAATAATAAATATCTTTATGGGAAGGCGGTTGGTAAGTATCGTCTGAAGCTCCTGCAGGTTCATTTGGATACTTCCGTCACCCGTAATGCAAACGATCTCCTTGTTTCCAAGCGCGCGGCAGACACCGATAGCGGCGGGAAGATCATATCCCATAGAGGCGGCGCCCGAATTAATAATAAAGCGCTGTCCCTTTTTTATTTCATATCCGTGGCTTCCCACAACGCAAGCGCTTCCGTTACCAACGACTGTTGTGTATCCCTCGGGCAATCTTGACGAAAGAGACTTGATAAAGGCATAGACGTTTGTATCTCTCGTATCGTCAAAATGCTTTTGAAGAACGACGGGGTAGTCACGCTTCCACTCGCGGCATTTTTCCTGCCATCCGTTTTCAGCAAACAGAGGCTCGTTTTCTCCGATAGCCTTATAGAGCCCCGAAAGGAAATCAAGAGCATCGGCGTGTATCGGAGTTTCGACGTGAAGCGTGGGCTTTTTGAGCTCATTCTCGTCAACGTCGACCATAATAACGTGTGCTTCTCTTGCCCAAGTTTGCCAGTTGTAGCCCACCTGTCTTATTGAAAGGCGGTTGCCCACGGCAAGCACGAGGTCGGCATTCTGTACGGCAAAATTTCCCGCGCGGTCGCCCATAATTCCTCCTCTGCCAACGTAGAGGGGATCGGCATCAGCCATCATATCTATATTGTCCCAACCTGTTACAACGGGAATATTGAGCATCGGAACAAGCTGCTCAAAAAGCTCAAACGCGCCCGCAAGACGTATTCCGTTGCCCGCGTAAAACACGGGACGCTTTGAAGTTTTTATCTTCTCTATAACAGCAGATATCTGCTCGTTTGTCACCTTTGGCGCGAGAGCCGATACGTCCTCTGAGGGATCGTATCCTGCAAGCTCATCGGTCTCAATAGGAAAGCCTTGGAAGTTTACGGGAATATCCACCCAACAAGGGCCGGGACGTCCGTGTGTGGCAAGATAAAGCGCCTTTTCGAGCGCATAGCGGATCTGCTTCGGGTCTTCTATCATTACGCTGTACTTCGTCATTGAAGAAACAGCGCGGGTGATATCAAACTCCTGATCTCCGCCGGCACGGATGTTAAGCCCCATACCTCGTGCACTCGTGTCATAGCGCACCTGACCCGAGATAACGAGCATAGGGATAGAATCGAGCCAACCGCCAACGACACCCGTGAGGGCATTTGTTCCACCGGGGCCCGTTGTTACGCAAAGAGCCGCAATTCTGTTATTTATTCTGGCATAAGCCTCTGCCGCGATAGCGCAGGCTTGTTCATGGTGATTATAGGTACATTCAAGACCCTCCTTGTGACCGAAGGCATCGTTGAGGTGCATAGCTCCGCCGCCCGTGACGGTAAAGCAGTGCGAGATGCCGTTTTCCACAAGAAAGTCCGCAACATAATCAGCAAGACGAATTTTCATACAGTCTCCTAAAAATTAAAGCTTTGTTGCTTTTATAACATTTTTTGCCATATAGTCGAGCATCTCATCTGTCATGCCCGGGTAAACACCGATCCAGAAGGTTTTCTCCATTACCTTGTCGGTGCACTCAAGCTCGCCGACAATTCGATAACCCTTCTTTTCTGCTCTCATAACGTCAAAGCAGGGGTGCTTTGTAAGGTTGCCCGCAAAGAGCATTCTTGTCTGCACACCGTGGTTCTCAACGTAAGAAACTATCTTGTCGCGCTCTACCCCATCCTTGCAGGTCATCATGAATCCGAACCACGAGGGGTTGGAGTTCTCGCAGGGCTCGGGAAGAATTATCTTGTCCGATACGGGCGAGAGCTTTTCCTTGAGATAGTCAAAATTGTGTCTTCTTCTTTCTACGAATGAAGGGAACTTTTTGAGCTGTGCGCATCCGATAGCCGCCTGCATATCGGTCGCCTTAAGGTTGTATCCGAAGTGTGAGTAAACGTATTTGTGGTCGTATCCGAGAGGGAGCTCGCCGTACTGTCTGTCAAAGCGGTGCTTACATATATTGTCGCACCCCGAGGGGCAAACGCAGTCGCGACCCCAGTCGCGGATAGAACGGATTATTTTATTAAGAAGCGGGTCGTTTGTATAGACCGCGCCGCCCTCTCCCATAGTCATGTGATGGGGGGGATAGAAGCTACTCGTTCCGATGTGTCCGACAGTACCCGTCTTTTTCCACTCGCCGTCAATAAAATATTCAGAGCCGAGCGCATCGCAGTTGTCCTCAACAAGCCAAAGTCCGTGCTTGTCGCAAAATTCCTTAACAGCACGCAAATCGAACGGATTTCCGAGCGTGTGGGCGATCATGACCGCCTTTGTCTTGTCCGAAAGAGCCTCTTCAAGCTTTGTGACGTCTATATTGTACTGCGGAATGGTTATATCAACGAAAACGGGAACTGCTCCGTACTGAATGTAGGGAGTAACAGTGGTCGGAAAGCCTGCCGCAACGGTAATCACCTCATCGCCGCGCAAAACAGCCTTATCTCCGAGCAGAGGAGAGGTAAGCGCCATAAATGCGACAAGATTTGCGGATGAGCCCGAATTTACAAGGCTGCAGTATTTTACACCAAGGTATTTTGCAAGCTTCTGCTCAAACTCGTCGGTATATCTTCCCGACGTGAGCCAGAATTCAAGCGCGCTGTCAACAAGGTTGCACATTTCATCGCTATCGTAAACGCGCGATGCATAAGGGATCCTGTCCCCCTCCTTGTAATCTGCTTTTTTATGATATGTCTCGCAATATTTTTTTACAAGATCGAGTATCTCTTCTCTTGATTCTCTTTCGTTCAATGCTTTTATCATATCTACCTTATAACCCTTCGTTTTATTTATCGTATCCGATGGCTGAAATAAACTTGTTATTAGTATTTTAAG
>JAZSIV010000074.1:0-4405 GCA_045533995.1 Eubacteriales bacterium | reverse complement strand
GGGTTACCTTTCTCGAAAGAAAGGTAACAACTTTTTGCAAAAAGTTTTCTCCCCGTGCCCCTCTTTCAAAAACTTTTAATTAAGGGATTATATTTTAATTTTACATTTTCCCTCTAAATAAAAAAAATTAAAGTTCTTTGGGTTACCTTTCTCGAAAGAAAGGTAACAACTTCTTAAAAATGTGCTCCTTTACGAAAACACGACCAGCTATACAAATTTATTTTGGATGTTGCTTTGTCAAAATATACATTCATGCAAACTTGTAATTATAAAAATATATTTATGACTATATAAGACAATTTTTTTGATATGAGAGGAGTATAATTAACTCATAAGCTTGATTTTGGGCGGTGGACATGGAGCAGACGGTTTACATTGATTTGTTGTTCCTGATAAATTTCAGCATGGATTTTCTATGCTTTTACATAACGTCACGTATAATATCGGTCAGATTTTTGGTTGGCAGATCTTGCCTTGCCTCTGCTCTCGGCGGAGTTTATGCAGATGCGGCTCTTTTTCTTCCGTTTGGTGGATGGCAGTCGCTGGTGCTTGACGTAGCTGTCTGCTTTATTATGTGTACTATCGTGTATGCAAAGCGTAGCGGCTTGATCTTTTCCTCTATCGTTTATTTCTCGGTGTCAATGGCACTTGGCGGATTCATGACCGCAATATTCAATATGTTAAACAAAATGGGGTTTTCGGGTGCTGTCGTTGAGGACGGAGACGGAATATCTGCATGGCTTTTTCTGTTTGCGGCACTTGTGAGCGGTATAATGACGCTTTTTGGCGGTCGGTTTTTTAAGAGAAGCTCGAGTATATCCACAGCAGAGGTGGAGATAACTTATAGTGGGAGAACCACGCGAATACGTGCATTTGTTGACAGCGGAAATCTTTTGCGGGATCCGATAAGCGGCAGAGCTTGTATCGTCACAAACATAGATGCGGTCAGCTCGTTCTTTCCGCAGGAGATAATAAGGGCGGCAAGGACGGGAAGTGTAGCTATGGTAGCTTTGGCATCGGCTAGCGACGCGTGCAACGTCCGTCTTATCCCAACAAAAACGGCGAGCGGAGAGAGGATGCTCGTTGCTCTGCGCCCCGAAAAAATATCGGTGCTTTCTTCAAAGAAAAAATATGAGGCGGACGCAATGATAGTTTTAGCCGAGCTTGGAAGGTCGGCTCATAATTCTGACGCGCTTATTCCTTGTGAGCTTATAAAATAAATTATAGGGGGCTTTATATGAAGATAAGAATACATATATTCAGTTTTAATATCAGAGAAAGATTACAAAGGCTTTTTGCACGCTTCAGAAAAGGCATATTTTATATAAACGGCCCCGAGATGCTGCCCGCCCCCCTCACACGCGAGGAGGAGTGCGAGGCTATATCGCGTCTTGAAATTGACGACAATGCAAGGCAGATGCTCATTGAGCACAATCTGCGGCTGGTCGTATACATTGCCAAGCGTTTTGAAAACACGGGGGCAGGTCTTGAGGATCTTGTTTCTATCGGCACGATAGGACTTGTCAAGGCGATAAACACATTCAGAGCCGATAAAAATATAAAGCTTGCTACTTATGCCTCTCGATGTATTGAAAATGAAATTCTTATGTACATAAGGAAAAATTCGGGCGTCCGCAACGAGATATCGATAGATGAGCCGCTTAATACAGACTGGGACGGCAACGAGCTGCTCCTCTCCGACGTTCTCGGAAGCGACGAGGAAAGCATATCCTTTGAGATAGAGCAGCTTGAGGAGAGAATGATAATAAGGCGCGCCGTTGCCTCTCTTGATGACCGCGAGCGTGAGATAATTGAGCTCCGTTACGGAATGAGGGGTGAGAGGGAGCTTACGCAAAAGGAGGTTGCTGACAGACTCGGAATTTCGCAATCCTATATTTCAAGGCTTGAAAAAAAGATAATTTCACAGCTGAAAGAGGAAATTGCATCCAAAATTTAAAAATTTTAAAAAACTCTTGCAAAATAAAAAAGAGTGTGTTATAATAACTCTGTTCGTGAACCGATGTCAAAGAACATCGAGATTAAATAAGCGAGGAGTTTTAAGAAATGAGAACAGACATTCAGCCTAAATATGAAGAGTGCGTAATCAAGTGCGCATGCGGCGAAACAGTAACAACAAAGTCTACTAAAGGCGGCGAAATCAGAGTTGAAATTTGCTCAAAGTGCCATCCGTTCTTCACTGGTAAGCAGAAGTTCGTTGATGCAGGCGGACGCGTTGATAAGTTCAAGAAGAGACTTGCAAGCGTAAACAAGTAATAAAGAGTAAACAATCTGCAATAATCGGGGGATGCGCCAGGTCGCTTCCCCCGATTTGTCTAACAGCTTAAAATACTTGATAGAGGTGTTTTATGAATATTAATCAAGACGATATAAAAAGAGGACGTGCAGCCCTTGTGAGCATCGTCGGCAGAGATGAGACCTTGGAGACGGTTGAAAGCTCTCTTGACGAGCTTTCCCGACTTGCCGACACAGCAGGGGCTGACAGTATAGTAAGGCTTATACAGAACAAGGAGACCCCTGATCCGCGCACTATGATCGGCAGCGGAAAGGTGGCGGAGCTTTCTGCTCTTTGCGTGAATAACGAGATAGATATAGTTATTTTTGACTGCGACCTATCTCCGTCGCAGATAAGAAACCTTGAGGATGCCCTCGGAGGCACTCAGGTCATTGACCGTTCTATGCTGATTCTCGATATATTTGCTCTCCACGCGGTAACGGGAGAGGGAAAGCTTCAGGTCGAGCTTGCACAGCTTAAATATACCGCGCCTCGACTTTACGGAAAGGGAACCGAGCTTTCAAGGCTGGGCGGCGGAATAGGAACGCGAGGACCGGGTGAGACCAAGCTTGAGGTTGACAAGCGTCATATTAAAAGAAGGATAAATGCACTCGAAGCACAGATAGAGGAGATGGAAAAGAACCGCAAGACGATGCGCGCGGCGCGTGACAGAAGCGGTCTTTGTAAGATAGCGATAGTCGGATATACAAATGCGGGCAAGTCTACACTTCTCAATAGACTCACCGATGCGGGAATACTTGCCGAGGACAAGCTTTTTGCGACCCTCGACCCGACAACGAGAAAGTACGAGCTTCCGTGCGGAGAGAGCGTTCTTTTGACCGATACCGTTGGATTTATAAAAAAGCTTCCCCACCATCTTGTCAGTGCATTCCGCTCAACTCTCGAAGAGGCATGCTATGCTGACGTTATAATGATAGTGATAGATGCGTCTGACAGCGAGGCAGAGGAGCAGCTTAAGGTTACAGAGGATCTTCTTTGTGAGCTTGGTGCGTCGGGAAAGCCTATTATATACGTCTTTAATAAATGTGATAAGGGAATTTATGAATTTGCCGACGTGGGACACAGCGCGTCTCTTGAAAACGTGGTCTATATATCGGCACTTTCGGGTCAGGGCACAGAGCTTCTTGTCCGCAAGATAGAGGAGCTTATTATGAATTCAAAGCGCCCCGTGACCTTTACCATTCCCAACAGCGAGGCGGGAGCACTTAATATCCTTTATAAAAATGCGACCGTTCAGAGTGTGGAATACGGTGCTGAAAATATAGTTGCCGTAGCTCTTGCCGACGCAAAAACTATCGGTATGCTTCGTAAATACACCGATATTCCCGAAGAGAAAGAGGAATATTGAAAAAAGAAGCGGACGGATGTTATCTTTTTCTTATAAATATGTTTACAAATTTCGGCAGAGATATTGTTACTCTGCCGATTTTGTGCTATAATGAGGCTAACAGAAAGCCTCCCTCCGAGAGGGAGGTGGCGCGGCGTGGCCGTGACGGAAGGAGCCTGCGTGACTTTAAGTTTAGTATGCCTTTATTGTATCGCGCTCTCCCTCAGTCTCCTACGGCGACAGCTCCCTCCCGGAGGGAGCCTTTGGATGTGTTCATCTTTAGAGGTATGGGCTTTGCCCTGTGCCTTTGTAATACAAAGGCGAAACTGGCGCGATAAAACAAGAGGAAACATAATGATACTTTTGAGAAATTATAAAAAAGAAGATGCTTCGGAATTGCAAGCATACGGATATTCGGATTTGTCCACAGAGCAAGTAGAAGCTCTTATTTGCGATTGGGATAAAAAACAATTCAACGGCAAGTATTTCGAGATGTATGCTATTGTATCTGACGAAAAAATTGTGGGAAACATTTCGTTATATCAACATTCATCAGAAGTTGTATCGATTGGACCAGAGATTTTTTGCGAGTACCGAACAAAAGGCTTTGCCAAAGAAGCAATGATATGTGCTTGTCAAATAGCAAAAGAAAAAGGATTCAAAATAGTTTCGCAACTGATTAGAACCAATAATGCCGCAAGTATAGCGTTACATAGTTCTCTTGGCTTTGAAACAAGTGGTCTTGTTTTAACAAATGCTAAAGG
>JAZSIV010000072.1:0-10352 GCA_045533995.1 Eubacteriales bacterium | reverse complement strand
ATTCTCAAGATCGACGGAATCATCGAGCTTGATATCGATGCTATCGGATACGTTGATCCGGGTGCTACAGTTACAATAATAAAGGATAGTGAGCTTGTTGAGAAAAAGAAGATCGGGCTTCCCGAAAGAATTACAAACGTTATTCTTTGTAAAAACCCCAGATGCATTACGACTACCGAGCAGGAGCTGCCTCACGTTTTCCGTCTCACAGACGAGAAAAATCGCATATACCGTTGCCTATACTGCGAAGCAAAGGCAGAAAGAAAATAATAAAAAGAAACCGCAGACCGATTTTACGGTCTGCGGTTATTTTTATAAGTTTTTCATCGGAAATTCAAAGGTGAGTATTCCTTTACTATCAGTAAGTATTTTTTTTGAATTTACACCGAGCGATTTAATAAATGCATGAGTACGTATCATACCGATATTTCTTGAGAAGATTCCCTCTCCGCCCTCGCTGTACCAATCGCGCTCACAGGTCTGCATGAAATACAACTTTGCTCCTATCGCCTCATAGCATTTCTGAGAAACATTTCCGTTGCCGTGATGCGAGACTTGAACAATATCGCTCTTAAGGTCATCATAGTGTTCCTCAAGCAGCTCTTTGTCACAATACTTCTCGGCATCGCCAAGGAACAGAACACTCTGACCACAGGCAAATAGCTTATATATAACACTCGTATCATTTATATTCATGATCTTTTGGCTCTTATCGGAGGGTAAAACAATATTAGCAACACGAACGACCTTTATCTTGAGCTCGTCTATATCAATAATATCTCCCGCAGACACCTTGTGCATCTTGCATCCGAACACCTTATCCGCTGAACATATCAATTCAAGCATATCCTTATAAACAGGATTTTTCTCGGATGCCCAATCGGTATAATATTCTGCCTCTGCAAAATTAAAATAAATATTTTCAACGTCAATGCGGGAATAAAGCGAATTATCTACAAGCATATCGGTCATTACACCGTAATGGTCGCAATGTAGGTGTGAAAAGAGCCAAGCCGAAACAACAGGTTTTTTACCGCCCGACAAATGCTCAAGACATCTTATAATATGCTCCGCCTGTCCGAGACGTCCGCCATCAATAACGATAAGCTTGCCCGAACGGCTCTTTATAATAGAGCACCCCTGCGAGATGCAGTCGGACGCAGGAATTGAATAAAGTGTAGGACCGTCTGTTATGGGCGGCAGATCCGACTCAAATCTTTCCCTTGTGTAATCGAAATTGCAGTTCTCGTCTATCTCAACATCGTCCTTCTCTGGATAAGAATCATGAACAGACAAGGCAAGATCGTATTCAAGAGTATTTTGACAAAAGTAATATGCTCCCAAAACGGTTCCGTGAGCGCCGTCCTTTATTATTCCATAGGTTCTGAAAGGCGCATTTGTGTAAGTATCCACACCAAGTCCCACTATGTAGAGCCTTGTGCCCACGTATTTTATAATATAGTCAAATTCTCTGCTAATCTCTCTTGTAAAAACAATTCCGTCAAAGGACTCTCTGTTCGTTCTTCCAACGACTATCTCATACGGATATGGCTCACAATCATCTGTAACTATTTCTATTCGTCTTGCGGTAACCACTCTTATTGCCACAGACAGTACGTCCGCCGCTCTTTTCTCATTGAAGGTTGCATTTTTACCTATTACTATCTTGTAATTTTTTATACTTGGCATAGCTATAACCTCTCAGTTAAATATCAAATTTATTGTATCATTACGCAACTTCTATGTCAAGAAAAATCATTTTTTTATTATTAAAATTTTTCTTCCATTTTGGGAAATATCTATTGACATATATTTTTTAAGGTGTATAATGTTGTGGAAGAAAACTTCGGGTATTATTAATGGCAGATATACTGTTCACTGACAAGGTATATGACCATTATTAGGACATGGAGAGCAAAAATGACAAAAGTAAAAATGGATATGACAAAGGGAAATATATTACGCCAGATAATATTATTTTCCCTGCCCTTGATCGCCACTTCGTTAATTCAACAATTCTTTAATACTGCAGATACAATTGTTGTCGGTCGTTGGGGCGGAAGTACGATCGAAGAAAGAGAAATTGCCGTTTCTGCCGTAGGAGCTTGCTCACACGTCATCTCATTGATAATCGGCTTTTTCCTTGGTTTGTCAGCAGGCTCTAGCGTATTGGTTTCGCAGGCAGTCGGCGCAAAAAAATACGACTTGATAAAAACGATAGTTCACACGGCTGTTTGCACCTCTCTTGTTTGCGGCGTAGTTCTCTCGGTTTTAGGATTTACTTTCTCGCGTCAGCTGCTTGAACTGATAAGCACGCCCGACTCGGTCATTGACAGTGCTACGCTGTATATGCGTGCCTATTTTCTTGGTGTTCCCGCAAACCTCGTTTATAACTATTGTGCTGCTATGTTACGCTCTACCGGAGATACCACGCGTCCGCTGGTTTTCTTGTCGGTCTCGGGCGTTGTTAACGTAGTATTAAACATTATAATGGTGACCGTATTTGATCTTGGTGCTCTCGGTGTTGGAATAGCCACTGCGGCATCTCACGTCGTTGCTTGCGCATTGGTCATAATTCATATGATGAAAGCAGACGGTCCTTGCAAGCTGAAGATAAGCAAATTGCGCATAGATCTTGCCACTCTGAAAAACTTGTTGTCAATCGGTGTTCCCTCGGGAATTCAAAATACGATGTTCTCGATAGGAAATGCCATTGTTCAGACTGCGCTTAACTCGTTCAACAACAGCGTATACGTTTCGGCTTCCTCTATTGCTTCCACGGTATATAACTATCCGCAGTTGGTCAGCAATTCAGTTATCACGTCCCTACAAGTATTTGCGGGTCAAAATACAGGCGCAAAAAATATCGAACGCATAAAAAAGGGCACGAGGATCTGCGGTATACTCGCAATAACGGCTTCGGTAATCGGTATGCTTTTATTAAATCTCTTCAGCAACCCGCTGCTTAACCTTTTTGCCCCCGGAAATATTCCCGTTATAGAATTTGCGCAGATCAAATTGATGATAATGAGCGTATATCTTCCGATACATTCCCTTAGTTCATGCTATGCGGCATCTATGAAGGGTATGGGAAAATCAACGATGCCCATGATAGCCTCTATCACGGGGATCTGCGGAATTCGAGTGGCTTGGATATACACCGTGTTTGCCGCCTTCCACTACCCTGCAGTCATCTTCTTGGCGTATCCGGTTTCGGGAATACTCACGACTGCGGCTCAATTTATTCTTTACAGAATAACGCTCAAGCAGTTATCCCTTCGTTTTGAAAATGAAAAAACGATTCAAAATACCTAATACATAAAAAAGAGTGCGATTTTATCGCACTCTTTTCCTTTTTACTTTCTGTAATAAACGTAAAAGGCTATGACGGTTCTCTCCTCGCCGCCGTGTTCAAGATCGGGTCCGGTAAGCACCACTCCGTCCTTTGACAAAAGCTCCCATGCGCGCAGATCATCGACCTTACAGCGAAAGATAACGTCAGCAGAAGCATACAGAATAAACTCATCGTTACGAATGTTAAGACCTCCGTTTCGCCCGATGACCTCATCAACTCCGTTTCTTTTTTCTGTAACGTATTTTATATGCTGTCCGCAAATGCTTCTCGCCATCTCCCAGCGAAATTGCTTGCTGTCGGGATTTTTGCTCTTTGTCAATCTCTTTAGTCCTTTTGTAAAAAGTCCCATCTTATGCCTCCGTTATTTTTACCGCCTGCTTTATTATTCTTACCTCGCACGGACCGATAACACCGCTATACTTTTCATTGGTTAAAAGATCCTTTCCCTCCGCAAAGAACTCCTCGGCATTATCTCCCATATTGGATATAACGATAACACGTTCTTTTCCCTTACGTCTCTCAAAAGCTATAAGTGAATCCCTGACGCAAAGTATCTTGAAGCTTCCGTCAGAAAATACCGAATTTTCTTTTCTGATCTCGCCAAGCTTTTTATAATACCTTATAAGCTCCTTATCCTCGTGTCCCCACGGATACGGCATACGGCAGAAAGGGTCGTGATAGCCCTCAAGTCCTGCCTCGTCACCGTAAAAAACAGATGGAATTCCGTACACGGTAAATTGAAGTGCCGCCGCGACCATAAGTCTTTTCTTTGCGAGAGCGTACTTCCATACATCAAGTCTGCGTACTGCAAGCTCATCGTTGCTTCGTGAACTGTCAAGTATCTTATCTTCCTCGCTCTGACCAAGCAAGGTAAGTATTCTTTCTGTGTCGTGCGTTCCAAGAATATTCATAAGACAGTTACATACACCTTCGGGATACGATGAATATATCTCAGTAAGAATATCGGCAAACATTTTAGCATTGCCATTCTTCACGTAAGCAATAACACCGTTTCTGAATGGATAATTCATCACACTGTCAAGCTGTCTGCCCCTGAAATAGCGTCGACGTCTGCCGTATGCCATTTTATCTGCAGCATTTTCCCATACCTCGCCTATTATGATGGCATCGTCTCCAGATACTTCCTTTACACTCTGCCGCAATTCATCAAGAAATTCGTTGGGAAGCTCGTCTGCAACGTCAAGTCGCCAACCGCCTATTCCCATTTTAGCATATTTTTCTGCCACTCCGCCCTTGCCTGCAAGGTATTCACGGCACTCGGGATTATTAAGGTTGAGCTTTGGAAGTATATCTATACCCCACCAGCTCTCATACTCTTCGGGATATCTCTTGAAGCAGAACCAATTATGAAAAGGAGAATTGGGATTTGAATAAGCTCCCGTTTTTCCATATTTTCCATATTTATCAAAATAGAGACTGTCGTCTCCCGTGTGATTGAACACTCCGTCAAGAATTATCTTTATCTTATGTTTCTTTGCCACCTTCAAAAGATTTTCAAATGCGGCATCTCCTCCGAACATCTTGTCGACCTCAAGATAATTTCCTGTATCATATTTATGATTTGAATATGCCTTAAAAATAGGACTAAGGTATATTACAGTAACACCGAGAGAGCGCAGATAGGGCAGCTTTTCGGCAACACCCCACAGATTTCCGCCAAAGAAAACATTGTTTGTAAAGCGGTCGCCTCCCTTTTTGGGATATTGAGGAATTCCGTTTTCCCAATCTTCATTGAGCACCGAATCGTCGCGGAGCTCATATTCTCCCTCGCCTCTGCAAAAGCGATCGACAAACACATGGTACATCGTACCGCCCGAGAACCATTTTGGTGTCTTAAAGCCCTTTTCATACACAAGAAGTCTGAATCTGTTTTCCGACTTTGTTGAAAGAGTAAAATCCACGTTGTTGGTAGTATTTGTAAACAAAGTATCCCATCCGCGAAGGAAGAGAATCTCATAATAAAAAAGTCCTGACAGCTCATTGCCGCAAAGCTTTGCAAGATCTATCTCCACTCTGTATATATCCACTCCGTTGCCGCTGGATACAAAAGAAAGCGGTATATCCATCTCTTCTCCTGTGTCATCTGAGCAAATGCGCAACACAACAGCCGAAGCTCCGAGAACTCTCGGAGCTTCGACATCAAATGTCAGTCTTTTTCCATATTCAAATGCGCCGTAAAGCGACCTATCGCAATTATCGACAGTCTTTCTGATCTTAGGCATATCATTGCTCTGCGACATCAATTTGGTTATCATAAAAACTAAAAATCCTTTAATTATTTCTTATCGGAAAGTCTCTTTATACCCCAGAATTTTTCAGCATACTCGTTTATAGAGCGGTCTGCGGTAAAGTATCCCGATGCCGAGATGTTCATAAGCGACATACGGTTCCACTTTTCTTTATTCTGGTAATCTGCAAGAATACGCTCGTGAGTAAGTCTGTAAGACTCGAAATCAGCAAGACACATAAAGGGGTCGGGGATTCCTGAGCCCGATGTGAGATAGGTAGCGATATTCGAGAAGGATTCTCCCGCAAAACCTACGTTAAGCTGATTTATTATTCTGCGCAAACGCTCGTTATTAGCATAAAATTCTGAAGAATTATATCCGCGCAACCACAAGTCATCAACCTCTGAGCTTGTGAGTCCGAAGATGTACATATTATCCTCACCGACGGCATCAAGCATCTCAACATTTGCACCGTCAAGAGTACCAATAGTCATAGCACCGTTCATCATAAGCTTCATACAACCCGTACCGCTCGCTTCCTTACCTGCAAGAGAGATCTGCTCACTGATCTCGGCTGCGGGGATAAGACATTCAGCCATACTTACGTTATAATCCTCAAGGAATACAACCGACATCTTCTGGCGAAGAACGGGATCCTGCTCGATCTCCTTGCCAATAAAGTATATAAGCTTGATTATATTCTTTGCCATATAATATCCGGGAGCAGCCTTTGCTCCAAAGATAAAGGTCTGAGGTACAACGTCAAGGTTAGGATTCTCTTTAAGATCAAGATACAAGCCTATAATATTGAGTGCGTTGAGAAGCTGTCTCTTATACTCGTGCAGACGCTTGATCTGAACGTCGAATATAGAATGTGTATCGAGCGCCTTACCTGTCTTTGCATACAAATGATTTGAGAACGCTATCTTATTATTATGCTTGATATCGCGTACTCTTGCAAGAACGTCCTTATCATCTGCGAATTTTGCAAATTCGGCAAGCTCAAGTGAGTTGTGTCTGTAACCCGTTCCAATACATTCATCAAGAAGCTTTGCAAGCTCAGGGTTGGAGTAACAGAGCCAACGGCGGTGTGCAATACCGTTTGTAACGTTTTCAAAGCGTTCGGGATACATATTGTTAAAATCCTTAAAGGTGGATTTTTTCAAAATGTTTGAGTGAAGCTTTGAAACTCCGTTTACAGAGTGAGAACCGATAACCGAGAGGTTTGCCATTCTTACCTGTCCGTATCCGACTACACTCATTCCCGATATCTTGTCCCAATTTCCGGGGAACGACTTCCAAGCCTCTTTACAGAATCTCTCATTTATTTCCTTAACTATCATATAGATTCTGGGAAGCTTAAGTTTGAAGAGCTCCTCATTCCATGTTTCAAGCGCTTCGGGCATTACGGTGTGGTTAGTATAAGAGCAGGTGCGGACTACCATATCCCAAGCCTTATCCCAATCAAAGAAATAATCGTCAATGAATATTCTCATAAGTTCAGGGATACAGAGCGCGGGGTGAGTATCGTTAATATGAATAGCGACCTTATCTGCAAAATTGTCAAGAGTACCGTAAACAGCCATGTGGTCACGAACAATACTCTGACACGATGCGGAAACAAGGAAATATTGCTGCGAAAGACGCAAAAGCTTTCCTTCGGTGTGGTTATCGGAGGGATAAAGAACCTTGGAGATTATCTCTGCATTTGTGCTCTCCTCTACCGCCTTCGTGTACTGTCCCTGTGTAAAGAGACCCATATTGAATTTTCTGATATCTCTTGCTCTCCAAAGTCTGAGCTGGCTGACTGCTTCGCTGTCAGCACCTGAGATCATCATATCATAAGGAACAGCCTCGATCTCATCACAGTCCTCATAGATTATATTGAGATGTCCATTCTGCCATTCTTCTTTCACCTTTCCGCCAAATCGAACGTGGTAAATTCTGTCTGTTCTGGGAACAAGCCATACTTCTCCACCGGGAAGCCAAACGTCGGGAAGCTCTATCTGCATTCCGTCTACGATCATCTGCTTAAAGAGACCGTAATCGTAACAAATGGAAAATCCTGTTGCGGGATAGTCGAGAGAGGACAAAGAATCCATAAAGCAAGCAGCAAGACGGCCAAGTCCTCCGTTTCCAAGACCCGCATCGGGCTCACACTCATAAAGACTTTCGAGCTCTACGCCCATATCCTTGAGTGCCTCTGCATATTTTTCAGACAAACCGAGGTTGCAAAGATTTGTTTTAAGAGATCTGCCAAGCAAGAATTCCATACACATATAGTAAACTCTTTTTGCACCCTGTGCGTTTACCTTTTGCTTGAAATCTCCTCTTTTATCTGTCAGAATATCCTTGACAGTCATTGCGACCGCCTTATATATCTGTTCCTGAGAAGCATCCTTGGGGGTACATCCAAAATATCTCGCAAGCTTTGCTTCTATGCTGTTCTTTACCTCATTAACAGAGGAATAATTGTTCATTATCAAAAAAACCTCACTTTTCATTAGTAACAACGAGTCAGTTGTCAGAGCGACTCATACATGTCTATATAATCCTTTGCCGAAGCTGTCCAAGAGAAATCTGTTCTCATTATCTTACCAACGAATTTCTTTCTCTTTTCCTTATCATTCCAAAGATTTATTGCCGCAAGAGTTCTGTCAAGAAGCTCATCTGCTCTGTAATTAGCAAAAGTAAATCCGTTTCCGCGGAGTGTCTTTCCGTCCTCCCAATATCCCTTTATCGAGTCGAAAAGACCGCCTGTCTCACGAACTACGGGAATAGCACCGTATCTTGACGCGATCATCTGAGAAAGCCCGCAAGGCTCGCTCTTTGAGGGCATCATAAATATATCTGCAGCCGCGTAGATCTTCTTGGAGAGCGCTCTGTTATAAAGGAGATATGCAGCAGCTTTATCGGGGAAATTCTCACGAAGACGTGCAAAGAATTCCTCATACGCGGGCTCTCCACAACCAAGAACCACGAACTGAACGTCATTGTTTTCTAATAGATTATACATCATTTGTGTTACGAGGTCAAGTCCTTTATGCGTTGCAAGGCGAGAAATTACAGCAATAAGGGGTACGTCGTCTCTAACAGGAAGGCCTGCATCCTCCTGAATTGATCTCTTGTTCTCATTCTTTCTGTCAAGAGAACGCCAAGTATATTTTCTCGCAATATCCTCATCCGTTGCGGGATTGTAGTATTCATAATCTATACCGTTAAGTATTCCGCAAAGCTTATACGAATTTTCGCGAAGTATTGCGTCAAGTCCGTGCGAATACTCAGGGGAAAGTATCTCCTGCGAATATCTGGGGCTTACAGTTGTAACTCTGTCGGCGCAAACTATTGCCGCCTTCATAAGGTTCATACAACCGCCGTATTCCACTATATCTCTGTTTGAATCATCAAGTCCAAACACGTCGCCAAGTATTGCCATATCGTACTTGCCTTGATATTCAATATTATGTATCGTAAATACTGTTCTTATGTTTTCATATCCTTCTATCTGTCTGTATTTTCTTTCAAGATAAACAATAGAAAGAGCGCTCTGCCAGTCATTAGCGTTAATAACGTCAGGATAAAATCCAATAACGCCAAGCATATCTATGGCTGCAAGACTGAAATAAGCAAATCTTTCGCCATCGTCATAGTTACCGTAGAGAGTATTTCTCTCAAAATAGTATTTGTTATCAAGGAAATAATATATTACTCCGTCCTTTTCGAGCATATTTACTCCGCAATACAATTTTCTCCACGAGAGATTTACGGTAAACTCCGCAATAAGCTTCATCTCATCCTTAAATTTCTCGGCTATTACACCGTACAAGGGCATGACTACACGCACGTCAGCCTCATCTCCCGCAAGATTTTTTACAGCAGCGGGCAAAGAACCCATAACGTCGCCAAGTCCGCCTGTTGCAGCGAAAGGCATTACCTCTGATCCAATATATAAAATCTTCTTCATATCTTATTTTTCTCCATTCTTTTTCAATTAGCGGCGGCGGACGACCAAAAGTGTCCGCCGCCAAATTATAATAATTTCTTAAACTTCTGTTCCCTTTGAGATGAAGAAAGGCATACTTTCGTGTCCCGAAAGCATTCTGCCATCTCTCACAGTTACATTCTTATCGGTTATTACACAATTCATCGTTACGTGATCACCTACGTCTGTATCCTGCAAAAGAACGCAATTCTTTACAGTTGTGCCCTTGCCGATCTTGACACCTCTGAAGATGATACAGTTTTCAACAGTTCCCTCTATCTTACAGCCGTCAGCCACGTAGGAATTGGAAACCTTTGCATCCTTTGTATAAACAGTAGGCGAAGAGTTTCTGACCTTTGTATAGATAGGTCTGTCCTCTGCTGTAAAGAGCTCGCTGCGAACGTCTGCAGAAAGCAACTTCATCGAAGCCGCAAAATAAGTACGAAGATTACTGATAAGAATATATGTGCCCTTGTAATCGTATGTGCAGATACGGTAGTTACCGATACAACGCTCAATAATGTCATGATAGAAATCTGTATTTCCTCTTGCCACCGCATCATTTACCATATTAAGAAGGAACAACCTGTCAATAACCATTATATTTGTGCTTATACGCGCCTTCTTATCCGTACCTATGAGCTTGCGAACGTCGGTAAGATTTCCATCGTCATCCGATGTCATAACGTAAACGTCACTCGGCTTTTCGTGTTCTTCAAAGGTCTGCTCTGTCGTTACGATAGTAACCTTCGCTCTCTTTTCCGCG
>JAZSIV010000080.1:0-10344 GCA_045533995.1 Eubacteriales bacterium | reverse complement strand
AGACAGAGCGAAGCCAACTCCAGAACAAGGAAACTGCTCTCAAAATGCTTAAGTCCAAGCTTATGGAAATAAAGCAGAGAGAAAAGCTTGAAAAGATCGAGGATATCACCGGTAATAAGACAAATATCGAGTGGGGCGCACAGATACGTTCTTACGTATTTATGCCTTACACACTTGCAAAGGATACCCGTACAGGATACGAGGATGGAAATATCAATGCCGTTATGGACGGGGAGATAGACGGATTTATCAATGCTTATCTAAAAATGAATGCCAACTGATTTTAATACGTAATATGTAAAGCAACTCTTCGCAATTTGAGGAGTTGCTTTTTTGTTGTGATAAATATTTTAAAACAAGCGCCGCAAAAGCATAATAAATGTTGATTGCGCGTGTAGTAAAATGTGACGAAAAATACAATTTCCCAAGAAATATAAAATATTTATTCTGTTGATCGCATAAGGTATGCAAGGAAGAATTTATAAATAAACGGAATTATAATAAAAAACAGTAAAAATATTTTGAAAATTTATATAAATTAGGCAAAACCGTTATTTTAATGCTAAAAATCAGCATAAAAATTGTGATGAAATTGGGATGTTAATGTAGCAAAATGTTAAATTTTTAAATTCTGCTTGAAAAAAAACGGGAAATAGTATATAATAATTGGTACCAAAATACAAAATAACAGTTAAAGGTGAAAAATGCTTGAATTAAAGAACGTATCATATACTCCCGATGGCGAGCATATGATCCTCAAAAATATAAATCTGACAATTTCCGACCGTTTTGTAGCCGTAACAGGCCCTAACGGAAGCGGAAAATCAACGCTTGCCAAGGTCATTGCTGGCATAATAAAGCCTACTTCAGGTACGATATTGCTTGACGGAGTGGATATTACCGATATGTCGGTCACCGAAAGGGCCAAAAACGGTATTAGCTTTGCCTTTCAGCAGCCTGTAAGGTTTAAGGGAATAACCGTTAAACGCCTTATAACTCTTGCTGCAGGCAGGGAAATAAGCTTTGCCGAGATCTGCGCTTATCTTTCGGAGGTAGGACTCTGTGCAAAGGATTACGTCAACCGTGAGGTAGATGCTTCCTTGTCGGGCGGAGAGCTTAAAAGAATAGAGATCGCAATGATAAATGCAAGAGGTACAAAACTTTCTGTTTTTGATGAACCTGAGGCCGGAATAGACCTCTGGAGTTTCAATAATCTTATCAAGGTCTTCCGCAATATGTACGAAAAAACAAAGGGTACGATCCTTATCATATCGCATCAGGAGAGAATACTCAATATTGCCGATAAGATCATTGTTATTGCGGGCGGAGAGGTTACCGAATACGGTGATAAGGATGATATTTTCCCTCGCTTGATAGACGTAAGAAGTGAGTGTAAAAAGGTAGCAGGGGAGGCAGTGACAAATGGATAACATACAGGAAAACCTGCTAAAACAGGTGGCAGATATACACGAGGTTCCCGAGGGCGCTTATTCCTTGAGAATAAACGGAAAGCTTCACGGTAAGAACTCTACCGAGAATATTCAGGTAGTCGGAAAAGAAGACAAGCCGGGAATTGATATTTATATTAAGGCGGGAACGAAAAACGAGAGCGTTCATATACCCGTTCTCCTTTCGCAGACAGGGCTTCGCGAGCTTGTTTACAATGATTTTCACGTTGGTGACGATTGTGATATCGTTATTGTGGCAGGCTGCGGAATACACAACTCGGGCTCTGATCCGTCGGAACACAGCGGGGTCCACTCCTTCTATCTTGGTAAAAATGCAAAGCTCAAATATATTGAGAAGCATTACGGTGAGGGTGACGGAAACGGCAAGAATATAATGAATCCGACCACCTACGTAGAGCTTGGCGAGGGCGCGTATATGGAGATGGAAACGGCACAGATAAAGGGCGTTGATTCCACCGACAGAACAACCCGTGCCGTTCTTGGTGACGGCGCTGTTCTCAAAGTCAGCGAGAAGATAATGACACACGGCGAACAGTATGCAAAAACTGCATTTGAGGTTGATATGAACGGTGTTGATTGCGGTGCTCACGTTATTTCTCGTTCTGTTGCGTGCGATAATTCAAGGCAGCTCTTCGTTTCAAGAATAAACGGAAACAACGTTTGTTCGGGTCATACCGAATGTGACGCTATCATAATGAACAATGCAAAGGTTGAGGCTATTCCCGAGATAAGCGCAAACCACGCCGATGCTTCTCTTATTCACGAGGCGGCTATCGGAAAGATAGCAGGGGAGCAGCTTATAAAGCTTATGTCTCTCGGGCTTACCGAAAAAGAGGCTGAGGAAGAGATAGTTGGCGGATTTTTGAAATAATATAGTCGTTTTTATATAAAACAGAGGGTGTTTTGCGCTTGAAATGCCCTCTGCTTTTTCGTTCAAAAAAGCAAAATTCCGAAAAAGAGAAAAAATGTAATAATATGTAAAAATCAAGAACTAACAAAAGAAATTTAGATTTTTGTTTGAAAAACTCAAACAAAAATGGCTAAAAACATGCCATGCTCTAAATGTAGAAAAAAATGTTGATATTTTGTACAAATCTAACAAGTTTTTATTTGTTTACACCAATGCGAAAATGTTTAATGTGGAACTAATTGTAAATTAAATTTACTTATGATTTTTTTGATAAATAAAATATTGCAAATGAAATTATTTAATTTATTTAGAAAATACAAGGGAAAATGGAAATTTTATTAATACTGAATAAAGTAAATATAATTTACAATATGTTAAATTTTGAATTTTTTGTGAAAAATAATGACGAATTTTTGTTTTTAGGGAATGTTGAGCGCTCAAAAAAACGTGCGATTATATATATAATATCTGTAAGTTGTTTCTTGACAATTTGGGGTCAAATATGGTATTATAAGCCTACAAGTTTTGGATATAGGGATGCTCTCCCTTAAAGGCGATCTGCCTTTTGGGCATATTGCTTTTTGACAAGATTGCGCAAAGTCTCTCAAGGCATACGGTATAAAGCCACAACGCCCATTGGGATACTTGGCGCAAATTGCTCATATACATAGCTTGTACGGCTGTATATGAGCCTTTATTACCGCACAATTTCGGTATATTGATCGGCACCTGCCGAAAACCAAGAACTGAAATTTCCGAGTTCAGTTCTAAAAGAATTCATCAGGAGGAAAAGTTATGAAAAGAACGAAATTTCAAAGAATAACAGCTTTCTTTCTTGCTTTGGTGTTTCTTCTCTGCGGCACTTTTAGTGTTGCCGCAAGCGAAGGCTCGGTAACAAATACCACCACCGATGACATTAAAGAGCTGCTTAATGCAATTTCGTACAACGAGTACAGTGAGGACAATGCTGAAGTCCCCAGAGCAGAAGCGGAGATATCTATCGATGCTACCGAGGGATACCAGTTCATAGCAAAAGATGGAACTGTGTATGAAAAGGGAGATGCGATAGATGAGGAAAAGAAGTCGTCTTTGGCGTACGTTGACACCTTTGGTGGCAAGGAGGCGCTTTACCTTCCTTCTTCGGGAATGGTAACATGGACTACCGACAAGATCGCATCTGCTGCAAAATATAACATCGTTATCGAATATTACCCGATAGCTAACAAATCTGCTGCTATTGAGCGTTTGTTCATGATAAACGGTGAGGTGCCCTTCTCAGAGGCGCGCCATCTTACCATTTCTAAGATATGGAAGTGCTCATATCCCGACGGAGAGTTTATAGTTCCCGAAGGCGAGAGCGCTGACAGCTATATTACAAAGGCTGCAGAAATAGGAATAAAGGCACGTTCCGAAAGCAGAAATGACGGAACTTACATTATATACTCGATGCCGGAGTACTGGACTGTTGATCTTGCGGCTGTTGTTGATGCTCAGACAATAAGATTCTTTACAAAGGATATTGACAACAATGAGATCCGTTCATCTCTCAAGCAGGAGCCCGAGTGGACAGAATATCAGCTCAAGGATTCCAACGGATTCATATTTACACCCTTCGAATTCGTTTTGGAGCCTGTTGAGGATAAAGAAGGAAATAAGACAGTCTCGCTTTCTCTTGAGGCTGTTAACGAGCCTATTGTAATTTCATCTATTACACTTGTTCCTCCCGAGGATCAAATGACCTATGCCGAGTACCGTGAGCTTCATGGCGATGCGGCTGAAGGAAAGGGAAAGATCAAGATAGAAGCGGAGTATTACGGGGCTACGTCTTCGCAGACGGTTTATCCCATTGAGGATAAGACGAACGCGATGAACTCTCCTTCGTCTACAAAATGTACACTTCTTAATACTGTCGGAGGAGAAAAGTGGCAGACCGCAGGTCAGTGGATCACATATTCCTTCTCGGTAAACGAAAGTGGAATGTACCAGATCGCGTCGAAGTTCAGACAGAACGTTCTTGACGGTATGTATACCTCCCGTGTTCTTTACGTTTTCAGCGATGATTCTGTAAAAGAGGGAGATAAGGGATACTACAACGGAATTCCTTTTGCTGAAGCGTCAAACGTTCAATTCCAATTTGCTGATGAATGGCAGTCGAACGTATTCGGTGACGGCACGACTGAATTTGAGTTTTATTTCGAAAAAGGTGTTGTTTATACAATAAAGATCGAGGTTTCACTCGGAAGTATGGGCGAGATAGTTAAGACCGTACAGAATTCACTCGATTCTATCAACAATGACTACCTTAATATATTGAAGCTTACAGGAGCGAGCCCCGACGAGTACCGTGACTACGGATTCAACCGCATTATGCCCGACGTAATGGTTGACTTTATTATTCAGTCGCGTACACTCTATGCCGTTTCGGCAAAGCTTCAGGAGATCTCTGACGGAAAGAGCTCTATGACAGCTACTCTTGAGCGTGTTGCTTGGCTTCTTGATAGAATGGGTAAAAACCCCGAGGATGAGGTGGCCAAGAACCTCGACCAGCTTAAGAGCTATATCGGTTCTCTCGGAACATGGCTCAGTGATGCTAAGACACAGCCCCTTCAGCTTGATTACCTTGTAATCCAGCCCAAGAGCGAGGAGCTTCCCGTTGCAAAGGCGGGCTTCTGGAAATCGTTTATTCACGAGATATCCAGCTTCATTAAGAGCTTCTTCAGAAACTACGACAGAATGGGTTCGATGGAAGAAGTGGGCGAGGAAGAGTCTGTAGAGGTTTGGCTCGCATACGGTCGTGACCAGTCTCAGGTTATAAGAAGCCTTATAAACAATGACTTCACACCTCACACAGAGGTTCCCGTAGACCTTAAGCTCGTAGCGGCAGGAACATTGCTTCCTTCTATCCTTTCGGGTATGGGTCCTGACGTTTATATTGGTCTTGCTCAGGCAGACGTTATTAACTACGCTATTCGTGGAGCGCTCCTTCCTATAGAAGATTATGAAGGATTTGAGAACGTCAAGAACGACTTTAACAAATCTGCAATGATCGTTATGGAGATCGAGGATTCGATGGGTGAGATGCACACATACGGTCTTCCCGAAACTCAGACGTTTGAAATGATGTTTGTCCGCGAGGACATTCTTGCCGATCTTAACCTCGATATTCCCAAGACTTGGGATGACGTGCTTGAGGCTGTTCCTGTTCTTCAGGCGAACAACATGCAGATCGGTATGCATACAAACTATAAGATACACCTTTACCAGACCGGCGGTGAGCTTTATGCCGACGGCGGTATGAGAATCAACCTTGATTCTAACGTAGGTCTTGAAGCGTTCGATACAATGTGCAGCTTCTTCACAATGTATTCGTTCCCCTACAAGTACGACTTTGCAAACCGTTTCAGAACGGGTGAAATGCCTATCGGATTTGCAGATTACGTAGCAACATATAACCAGCTTAAGGTATTCGCGACCGAGATCGAGGGCTTGTGGAAATTCTACCCCGTTCCCGGATACGAGGATGAAGCAGGTAATATAAACAACGCAGCCGTTTCTACAGCAACCGCTATCGTTATGATCTCCGATTGCAGCAATATTAAGGGCGCATGGGAATTCATGAAGTGGCACGTAGGAGCAGCTTGCCAGACAGACTACTCCAATGAAATGGTGGCTATCATCGGTCCTTCCGCAAAGCACGCAACAGCTAACATTACAGCGCTTGCAAGCTTGCCTTGGACAGCGGCGGAATATGAGCAGTTGGCTCTTCAGTTCAACAACCTTGCATCTATTCCTAACTACCCCGGAAGCTATATCATTGACCGTTATACAAACTTCGCGTTCCTTGCGGCTTACAATGATGGAGCAGACCCTGTAGAAGGACTTCAGAGCTATATAACAACTATCAATAAGGAAATTACACGTAAGCGTGAGGAGTTTGGACTTGAAACTCTTGACTACGTCGGACAGACACTCGCTCAGAAGCGTATGACGCAGGCCATCGCAGAGCTTGAGGCTGCTAAGGAGTCCTCCTCTTATAAATCCGAGTACGACGTGGAATACAAGCTTGCACTTGATATAATGGAAGATGGCGAGTCCGAGGACTTCGCATCTATCGGCGCAATAGCAGCATCGCTCAGAGCGCTTGATGCGGAACTTTTCGGAAAAGCAGCCGACTATATGGATAGCGCGGTTAAATGCTTGATATCTTATGAAGCATACAAATGATAGTCTAAAATCTAATTAAGGAGAAGAAGCAAAATGTCAGAAAAAACAGCAAAGAAAAAGGCTGTGTCCCGCAAGGACATGACAAAAGCGCAGTGGATCTGGAAAGAGATGAAGCGTAATAAGGCTGCATATCTAATGGTCGCACCTTATATGCTCATATTCGCCTGCTTTACATTGCTGCCCGTTGCATTGTCAATGATCCTCAGCTTCACAGACTTTAACATGCTTGAAATGCCGACAAGGTTTAACCTCGACAACTATATCAGGCTGTTTCTCGATGATGATATATTCCTCATCGCATTAAAGAATACATTTATATTTGCGGTAATTGTAGGACCTGTGTCTTACATCATGTCATTTATGGTTGCATGGTTCATTAATGAGCTTCCGCCCAAGATCCGTGCAGTTGTAACACTTATTTTCTATGCTCCCTCGATCTCCGGTCAGGTATATCTCGTTTGGGGTACACTTTTCTCGGCTGACTCGTACGGTTGGGCAAACGCAGTCCTCCTTGAGCTTGGACTGATAAGCGAAGAGATCGCATTCTTCCAGGATGCAGACTGGGTAATGCCGCTCTGTATCGTGGTTGCGATCTGGACCTCGCTTGGTACGTCCTTCCTTTCGTTCATTGCAGGTTTGCAGGGAATTGACCGTTCGCTCTTTGAGGCAGGAGCTGTTGACGGTGTAAAGAACAGATGGCAGGAGCTTTGGTACATAACTCTTCCGAGCATGAAGCCTCAGCTTATGTTCGGTGCGGTCATGTCCATCACACAGGCATTCGGATTTGGCGGTATCGTTACAGCGCTTTGCGGATTCCCGTCCGTTGACTACGCGGCGCACACCATAGTCCATCACCTTGAGGACTACGGTGGACAGCGTTTCGAGATCGGTTAATCGTCAGCCATCGCTGTAATCCTGTTTGCAATTATGATCGGCGCAAATATGCTGGTCAAGAAAGTAATTTCAAAGGTGGGATCGTAATATGGCAAAGTTAAGAACAAGAAAACATAAAGTCGTACTTGCGCGTTCTGCCGGAGGAGATGCAGGTATTACGGTAATTCTCGTAATACTCGGCTTGTTCATGTTTCTTCCTATGTATTACGTTGTCATTCAGTCGCTCAAGCCTCTTGACGAGCTCTGGATGTTCCCTCCGAGATTCTACGTAACAAGACCTACTTTAGGAAACTATACTGATTTATTCCTCTTGATGAACACCTCATGGGTTCCTTTCTCAAGATACATATTCAACACAGTATTCACATCTGTTGTGGGCACATTCGGTAACTTGTTCCTGTCGTCCCTTGCAGCTTATGCAATGGCTAAGATCAAGTTCCCCGGCGGAAAGCTGATGTTTAAGACAGTAAGAACATCTCTTATGTTCCACCAGACGGTTACAGCGGTAACGAGCTTTATTTTGATGAGTGCATTTGGTTGGATCGATACCTATTGGGCAATAATCGTTCCCGCATGGGCAACATCTCTTGGCTTGTACCTTATGAAGCAGTTTATGGAATCCAGCGTTACAGACGCGGTGCTTGAAAGTGCGCGACTTGACGGTGCTTCCGAGCTTAAGACCTTCTGGACGATCGCAATGCCTATGGTTAAGCCCGCGTGGCTGACACTTATTATTTACTCGTTCCAGGCACTTTGGAATGCAGGTTCGTCGATCTATATTCATTCGGAGCAGCTCAAGTCGTTTAACTACGCGATCCAGCAGATCACAGCCGGCGGTGTAAAGCGTCAGGGTGCGAGTGCTGCCGCAACGGTTATCATGATGCTCGTTCCGATCATGGTATTTGTAATTTCACAGTCAAACATTATCGAAACAATGGGTTCGAGTGGTATGAAGGATTAAGAAAGGAGAAGACAAATGAAAAAATTAACTGCAATTCTTTGCTTAATGTTTGTTGTTGTCATGGTCTTTGCCCTTCCTGTGTCCGCAGCTGCTCCTTATCAGACTTATACATACTCGATTTCGGGAACAGCACTTTACTCTCCCGAAGCGTATGAGCCTACCAAAACAGTAGATTCGACATATATGGGTCTTTTGGATGAAGAGGTAATGTCAGCACTTTATCCCGAACTCTCCAAGACAGAGCTTGCCAAGAAAATGGTTGCAATAGACGATCCCTCCGATCTCGAAACAGACGATCTTGGAAACGTTTATATAGCAGACAGCAAAAACAACCGTGTTCTTGTGCTTGACCGTTACTACAAGCTTAAATATATTATTGAAAGCTTTATTAACGATCAGGGCATTAAGGATTCGCTTAAAGGACCTAAAGGTGTCTATATCACAGCAGACAAGATCGTTGAGGGCGAAACGGTTCCCGGAAAGATCTACGTTTGTGACACAGATAACAACAGAATAGTTACCTTTGACCGTTCAGGTAACTTCCTTTCGATAATCGCGGCTCCCGAGTCGGAGATGATCGAAAGCGGATCGGTATATAAGCCGGTAGCGGTCGCGGTAGATAAATACGACAGACTTTACGTCGTATCATCTACAACGTATCAGGGTATTATCGTTATGACCGACAAGGGTGAATTTACACAGTTCGTCGGTGCACAGAATGTTGAGATCACAGCATGGCAGATCATCTGGAGAAGATTCCAGACAGAAGAGCAGAGAGAACTCTCTGAAACAATTCTTCCTACCGAGTATAACAACATTACTGTAAACGAAAAGGGTCATATTTACGTAACAATTTCCTCTTTCGAGAGTGAGAGCAACGTTGAAAACGCTATCACATCTAAGAGTAAAGAAGGAAAGTATGCTCCTGTTAAGCTTCTTAACGCGGCAGGTGATGAGATCATGCAGAGAAATGGTTTTTATCCGCCTTCCGGTGAGATCGATATAAAGAGTCTCAGCGTTACAGATGAGATCAAGGGTATCTCTACTGTTGTAGACGTTGCCGTTGGTCCTGCAAATACATGGTCTATCATTGACCAGAAGAGAAGCCGTGTGTTCACATACGACATTCAGGGAAATCTCTTGTATGCATTCGGTGACACAGGACGTCAGCTCGGTAATATCGCAGCGAACGGACTTAACGCCGTAACATATCAGGATAATAATATGCTTCTTCTTGATAAGTCAAGTAAGTGCTTCACAGTTTATGAGCTTACAGAGTATGGCTCAATAATACTTCAGGCACTTCAGCATACAAATGAGCGTCAGTATGACAAGGCAGTAGATGACTGGACAGAGATCCTCAAGAGAAACTCCAACTTCGATGCGGCATATATCGGAATCGGTAATGCACTTTACAGGAGCGGTTCTTATGAGGAAGCTATTGAGTATTATCAGGCAGCTTACGATACCACAAACTACTCCAATGCGTACAAGGAGCTCCGTAAAGAGTGGATCTCCAAGTATATTTTGCTTATCCCGATATTTATAATTGTAATTTGCATAGCTTGTTCTAAGTTTATGCAGTATGCAAACAAGGTCAACAAGAGAGTTGCTACCTCGGGTGAAAAGCGTACCTACGGTAAGGAATTGCTCTATGCGGTCCACGTAATATTCCATCCGTTTGACGGATTCTGGGATCTTAAGCATGAAAAACGCGGTTCGGTAAGAGCCGGTGCAACAATTCTTGCAGCAACAATAGTAGCTTTCTACTACAATGCTATCGGTCAGGGTTATATAATGAATCCTCAGGATAACATTTCAACAATATTTGGTGTTGCGCTCAGCGTATTGCTCCCGTTCTTCCTCTTTATTGCAGGTAACTGGTG
>JAZSIV010000099.1:0-8403 GCA_045533995.1 Eubacteriales bacterium | reverse complement strand
TGGGCATTGTCGATCCGCAAAAATACGGAAGCATTGACAAGCCGTCGCATCCTGCAGGAACGTCTTTAGCAAGCTCGTCAAGCTCCTTAAAACTGAAATTCTCTGCAAAATTATTCTTAAACCATTTAAGTGCCATTCCAGCTGTTGATGACCAAAGGATCAAGCAGTACTTACCGCTTATAGCGTGAATGTGACAAGGAATTATACTGTCGGGGTTATATTCGGGCATCCTATCTGTCATAACACAGATCGCCATTATCGTACCTGTCATCTCACTAATGAGATCTTCGCTCGTAACACCGCATCCGATAGTTCCAGCGATCTGATCGAGCGCACCGCTGACAACAGAGATCTCACCGCATTTTCCGACGACGCAAGCCGATGGAACAACTTTTGGCAAAACGTCCTCACTAATGCCTATGAAATCGAGCATTTCCTTCCACCAAACGTTTTTGGTGACGTCGAAATATATAGTAGAAGACTGTATTGTAGGCTCTGTTACAAATTCTCCCGAAAGGTTATAAAGAACCCAGTCCTCAAGCATGAATACTTTTTTAATCTTAGCAAATATCTCGGGCTTGTTGTTCTTAAACCACAAAAGCTTTGCCGCAGGCCAGGTCGCCGTTATCTCAGGTTGTCCCGTAACCTCGTAAACTCTCTTGTTGCCAAACGCCTCTTTTATCTGCTCAGCTTCCTTGTCTGCTCTGTTGTCCAGCCAAACGACAGCGGGACAAAGCGCCTTGCCCTCTTCATCTGCAAGGATAAGCGTTTCGCCCTGAGTATCTACAGAAAGAGCATCTATCTTACCACACTCTTTTTCAAGCTCATTTATTACGTTTCTGCACATAGTTATGTACTGATCCGCATTAAACTCTATGTAACCGCTGTCAGCATCCGTGTCAAGTGTATAATCTACAGCCTTAACCGCAAGACGCTTTCCGTTGCCATCAAAAACAGCGGCTTTAAGAGAAGTCGTACCTATATCAATTCCAAGAAGCTTATACTCGGATTTATCAGCACTTGTCTTTATCATCACGAAATTTTCCTTTTCAGAGAGATTTTAAATACAATTATATTCAAGATTTATAATACCATATTTTAACTGCCAAGTCAATAGACTTTCTCCATTTTGGGAGCAACAAATATATTTAGACGTCTTTATTTTCGGGCAAAAAACCGCTTCCAGTATCTGTTACGTCTGATCCATTATTTTTCTGCATTGACATCAATTCAAGAAAGCATAGCATAATCGAATAAATCAAGCCGGGACCAAGGTTAAAAATATGATTATCTAACATGCTTATTGCCCAAAGAACAACTATTCCGCACAAAATAGCAGTCTTTTCGGAATTAATTTTTTTCAACCACAACCTAAGCACCTGTCCCATATGTATCAACAGCGAGACCAAACCTACACAACCGCACGAGGCGGCTACCTGAATAAACATATTATGATATCTTTCGGGCAAAAACGTATCATACGTCTGCATATCCTTTGGAATAGAGTAAAAGCCTGCGCCAAAAATGGGATTTTCAATAAATTTTTCAACTCCATGCATAAATATATTTTTTCTGCCGCCTAAGGTCAAGATATTTTTAGTCATTTTGACAAACAAATCCGAAATCTCATCTTTAAAAATAACTACCACACCTACTACTATCCCGACAAACAAAAGCAAAAGGATTTCGCGAAGCAATTTTTTCCTAAATTTAATCAACAAATAAATAATTCCGATAACAAAAACGGCACTTCCAACAAATATACTTGTTCTTGACAAGGTAAAAAGCATTGCAATATACACCAAAAAAGTTGCAAGGAAATATAAATAACCTCTTTTTTGTCGAGCGGCAAGAGAAAATCCGAAAGGAATCGATAAAGCCATCATTCCGCCTATATTGTTCTGAATCCCCCATCCTGTCATTATTACATTTTTTCTGATCGTTCCATCTACGATTATTCCGTCGACCGTCGCATATATAAAGGCAAGCTGTGCGACCATCAGAAGCCCCATGCACATCATTATTTTACAAAAATATTCAAAATTATGGCTGTCGGGTTCTATCGTGCTCACAAAATAAAAATAGCACAGCGATATAGCAAAAAATTCTATGAGTCCAAAAATGAAATTAGAGAAGCTCTGATATGGACTCATAAGCCCGTTAAGACAAAATGAAATTCCAAGAAGAACAAGTCCCATCCATAATCTAAACGGACATTTCTTGAATTTTTTATATTCCGAATGAATGATTATCCTAACTATAAAACCAATCAAAATAATACCGGAAATGATCAAAATAATAGCTAAAGTTTTCGGATTCTGATAGATCCCGTTTTTATTTGATATTGGACTATTCTTCGCCGAAGTTCCAAAATACATAGCAACAAAAAATGGGACAGCAGGCTTTGTATCTTTATTAAATAACAGAATAAAAAGTCCGATAATAAGAACAGAAAAATAGACAAGCAGCTCTGCGCCGAAAAAGTTAGAGATCAAGGCAAGCAAAAAAGGGACGCAGATAAAAATATCACTATTGATAAATCTCTCCGTCTTTTCAAAAAAAATATTCTTTCGACAAAATATTTTTTCCTTCATTAAGCCCTTCCCCAAATCGATCAAAACATTGGTATAACTATAACACAATTATACATTATATTGATTTCAAAAGCAAGATAAAACTTTATAGTTTGCTTTTTTATGTTTATTTGTTGTCTTTTATATCTTTTATTGCTTTTATATGCTTTTTTTAGAAATAACTTGAAAAAAGAAAAATGATGTGATATAATTAATACTGAACATTTTAATATTTTTATCGGAGGATAATTATGAAAATTTTGGTAATTAATGCCGGAAGTAGTTCTCTTAAATATCAGCTTTTTGATATGGAAAGCAAGAAGGTTCTGGCAAAAGGTCTTTGCGAAAAGATAGGTCTTACCGGTGCAATAACACATAAGCGCCCCGGAAAAGAAGATTACAGCGAAGATTACCCTATGCCCACACATAACGAGGCTATTGCTCTTGTTCTTAAGCTTTTGACAGATCCCGAGCTCGGTGTTATCGAAAGCATTGACGAGATCTCTGCGGTAGGACACAGATTTGTGCACGGTGGAAAGATCTCCAAGTCCTGCATATTTGACGAAGAAATGATCAAATATATTGAGTCAATAGTTCCTCTCAACCCGCTCCACGGACACCCTCGCTTAAAGGTGTATCGGCTTGTATAGCAGTTATGCCCAACATTCCTCAGGTTGGTGTATTTGATACGTCCTTCTATTCGGAAATCGACGAAAAGGCTTACATATATCCCCTTCCTTACGAATGGTATGAGAAGTACAGCGTTCGCCGTTACGGCTTCCACGGTACATCTCACCGTTTCGTTTCTGCAGAGGCTGCTAAGTTCCTTGGACTTGATTATAACAAGATAAAGATCGTATCCTGCCACATAGGTTCGGGATCCTCAATCACAGCGGTTGATTGCGGAAAAGCCGTTGATACCTCTCTCGGATTTACACCGCAGGAAGGTCTTCCTATGGGTACTCGTTGCGGTACTATCGACCCCTCTATCATTCCCTATATTATTGAAAAAGCAGGACTTTCCGCAGCAGAGGTTAACGATATAATGAACAAGAAGTCCGGTCTTCTCGGAGTTTCAGGTGTTTCAAACGATGCACGTGACGTTTGGGCTGCAGCGGCAGATGGTAACCATCGTGCAAAGCTTGCTATGGATATCCTCGTTCACTATGCAAAGAAGATAATCGGTTCTTATATTGCGGAAATGAATGGTGTTGACGTTGTTATCTTCACAGCAGGTCTTGGTGAAAACGACCGTATGATGCGTCAGCTCGTTTGCGAGAATATGGAATATCTCGGAATCACGATCGACAAGGACGTAAATATGAATGGTCCTCGCGGAGAGAACCTTGTAATAAGCTTGCCCGACTCCAAGGTCAAGGTTGTTGTTATCCCCACCGATGAAGAGTTCATGATCGCTTCCGATACATATGAGCTTGTTAAATAATTATAAGTTAAACTGAGGTTTAAGAAATGTCAGATTCAGCAAAGAAAATCAAAGAAGAAATTTGCCTCATCGGAAAAAAGATCTATGATCTCGGTTTCGTTGCGGCAAACGACGGAAACATCTCCGTAAAGGTTGGTCCTAACGAATTCTACTGTACTCCCACAGGAGTATCCAAGGGATATATGACTCCCGATATGATCATTAAGGTTGACGCAGAAGGAAACAAGCTTGAAGGTGAGCTTAACCCCTCTTCTGAAATCAAGATGCACATGAGAGTTTACAAGGAGCGCCCCGACGTTAATGCAGTCGTTCACGCTCATCCTCCCATAGCAACAGCATTCACAGTTGCAAACGTTCCTATGGATCAGTACATACTTCCAGAATCAATTCTCACCATTGGTGACGTTCCCACTTGTGAGTACGGAACACCCTCTACAATGGAGATACCCGATTCTCTTATGCCCTACATTCAGGAGCATGACGCATTCCTTCTTAAGAACCACGGTGCTCTTACAGTTGGAAATACACTTCAGAGAGCTTGCTTCACAATGGAAGAGGTTGAGTTCAATGCAAAGATCAACTTCTATGCACGTCAGCTCGGTATGATCGACGAGATCCCCTACGCAAAGCTTGAGGAGCTTATGGAGCTTCGTAAGAAGTTCAACCTTCCCGGCAAGCACCCCGGTTGCAAGGATCACTCCAAAACAGAGAAATAATTTAATATAAAAAGGCTTCGGTTAAACCGAAGCCTTTTTATATTAAATTAGCTATGTCTTCAACCTTTTCGGCAATGTAGGTAGCACCTGCTTTTTGCAACTCTTCCCTGCTTCCGTAGCCAAACAGAACACCTATTGAGTCGATTCCAAAGCAAGCGGCTCCAAGCACGTCATGTTCTCTGTCACCTATCATAATAACGCGAGATACATCAACTATCGAACACGATTTAAGAGCATATTTTATGACATCGCTCTTTTTCGATCTTGACGAATCCATTGTCGCACCCGCAATAAAATCAAAATAACCGTCAAGAAAAAAATGCTCCAATATCTTTTTTGCAAAGACCTCGGGCTTTGACGTGGCAACGATCAAGCGCTTTCCTTTTCTCTTAAGCTCCGCGAGCATTTCAGGAACGCCCTCATAAACTTCGTTTTCAAAAAGCCCCTTATCAGAAAAATACTCTCTGTAATATTTAAGGGCAAGCTCACTGTCACTTTCCGAGAATCCATAGTATTCCGAAAAGGCATCAAGCAAAGGCGGACCTATAAATTTATAAAGCTCCGCACGGTCATTTACCTTAATACCCCACTTGCTCAATGCGTATGCAACAGAATTGGTTATTCCAAGTCCGGGATCGGTAAGTGTTCCGTCAAGGTCAAAAAGTACCGTGTCATATATCTTCTTTCCCATTATTTTACCACTTCAACTGTATTGATAGCATATTCACCAAAAAGAGCTATTTCATTCTCTCCTATTACTTCACCGCTCATAACTATCGGCACAGCCGGTGGACACGAAACGGTGGGAGATGCACAAACCCTTCCTAAAGCACAAGACACTCTTACCGTTTCAGCCTCTGCAAATACAGCTTCGCGTATTGTCATTGCTCTTATGGGATTTCTTGAGGGGCGACTTGAATCAAAGATTATAGGTCTCTTTTTATTTATATTTAAGAACACCTCGGTAAGTCTTTTATAGTCTTTCTCATCATTATCGGGGGAAAACATTGCAACAACATAATTTCTGTCAAAGAATTCAAGCTCAAAGCTCTCTTTGCGCAAAAGCTCCGCTATTTCATAGCCTGTATATCCCATTTTGCACGTGTCAATAACAAGCTTCAATGCTTCACTCGAACAAACCGCAACACTGTTCTCAAGAAGCTCCCTTTTAAGAAGATCTACATTTTTAATACATCTTTTAAGTCTGTCAGCATAATCACCGCTTAATATCTTGTTACACATATCAAGAGACTGCAAAACAAGATAAGACGGGCTTGTTGAAGCAAAGATCGAAAGCTTTGTTCTTGCATTTTTTATGTATTTTTCATCTGCTTTTTTTGAAATGTGAAGATAAGCTCCACCTGTCAAAGCAGGAAGCGTCTTGTGTGCGGAATCACAGCACATTGTCGCACCAAGCGCTATCGGATGCTGTGACGGCTCGCAAAAAGCAAGATACGCTCCGTGCGCATTATCGACAAGCAAGTCCACCCCGTATTCATCACAGACCTCTGAAATTGCTTTTATATCAAGGATATTGCCCATATAATCGGGCGAGGTCAGGTACAAAGCTATCGGAAGATGCTCCGCTTTGTCAAAAGCCTCTCTGACATTCCCGGCAGTTATATTACAACTGCATATATGGGTAAAATCATCGGGAAATATCCACTTAACGTCAATATCAAGTAGTGCACAAGCATATATAAACGACTTGTGCACGTTTCTTGCGGCAAGAATGTAACCGTCTTTTTTGTAAACAAGCGAGAGCATCGCCTTTATCGTAAGACTTGAGCCCTCAGTAGAATAAAACGTATGAGCAGTACGAAAAAGCGAAGATGCATTTTCTTCGCTTTCGTTTATTATACCTTCTGCCGAATACAGCACGTCAGCGCCCTGTATCTCGGTTATATCAAGCTGCTCAATTCCAAGATATACTTTTCCCTTGTGTCCAGGCATGTGTAATCTTGAAACGTCTGACTTTATGTAATTGCTTACAAAATCAACAATGGGTGTTTTCATTCTTCCTCATTCTGTGCAACCTGCATCATAACAGCGCACTCAATTCTTTTCTTGAAAAGCTCACAGCCGTATTTATATATACCGTTTATGCTTCCTGTTGAATGGTAAGCATTTGCCGCGCAACCACCCGAGCAATAAAGTCTTGCCCAACAATCACGGCACTCTTCACGAGCATAAGCATTGCACTTGCGGAATCCGTCCGGTATCTCCTTGTTCTTGACACCGTTCCAGACATCACCAAGGCTATATTTAGGATCGCCAACAAACTGATGGCAGGGATAAAGCTCTCCCCACGGAGTTACAGCCATATATTCTGTACCCGAACCGCAACCAGTTATTCTCTTATATATGCAAGGACCGTTTTTAAGGTCTAACATATAGTGATAGAAGGTAATGGGCCTTCCCTCTCTACGTCTTTTTATCATCTCATTTGCAAGTATCTCATACTGCTCAAAGATCCTCGGCATATCCTCCTCGGTCAAAGCGTAAGGGTCATCCGGCGGACATACAACGGGCTCCATTGAAAGCTCAGTAAATCCAAGATCAGCCATATGTAAGATATCATTTGTAAAGTCAACGTTGTTATGAGTAAATGTACCGCGAACGTAATAGTTCTTGCCCTCTCTTCTCTCTACAAGATGCTGGAATTTCGGAACGATCTTATCGTAGCTTCCGTTACCTGCATAATCTCGACGGAAATGGTCATGAACCTCACGTCTTCCGTCAAGACTTAATACAACGTTGCTCATTTCCTTATTAAGAAAATCTATTATCTCATCGTCTATAAGAACTCCGTTTGTGGTAAGAGTAAAACGAAAATTTTTATTGTGTTCTTTTTCTATGCTTCTCGCATACGCCACAAGCTGCTTTACAACATCCCAGTTCATAAGCGGCTCGCCGCCGAAGAAATCAACTTCAAGATTTCTACGTGTGCCCGAATTTGCGATAAGAAAATCAAATGCCTGTTTTCCGACCTCAAAGCTCATCAACGCTCTATCGCCCTGATATTTACCCTGACTTGCAAAGCAATATGAGCAGTTAAGGTTACAAGTGTGCGCCACGTGTAAGCAAAGTGCCTTTATTACGTTGCTGTTATTCTTATAATCGTAAGCGAGCTTCTCGTAAACATCTTCCGAAAACAGCTTTCCCGCCTTTTCAAGCTCCTCTATATCCTCAATACAAAGAAGTATATCGTCACGGGTCACGTCTTCTCTATCTCCGTATTTTTCAAGCATAGCCGAAACTATTTCTTCACTTGTATGGTTCTTGTACATTGATATTATATCGTACGCAACCTCATCAACCGAATGTACCGATCCGCTACAGGTATCGAGCACTATATTGTATCCGCTAAGCTTATATTGATGTACCATTCTTATTCTCCTCAAATATAAAACGCTGACTTATCTAAGACAGCGTTTTATACTATGCAAATTATTATATTAGTTGTTCTTGTTTTCGCAGTTCTGATTTGCAACGCCGCAAGATGTCTTACAAGCAGACTGGCAAGATGTCTGGCACTCACCGCAACCGCCGTTCTTAACTGTTTTTTCAATATTTTTTGTTTCAATTGTCTTAATTCTTGTCATTATAAAAATCCTCCAACAAATTATTTTTTTATAATTATATCATCCTGTTACTGAAAAGTCAAGAA